>NZ_JAUBQR010000054.1:0-31662 GCF_036701385.1 Microcoleus sp. Pol12B4
CTTACACCTAATATTTTGCCGCTCTCATTGTAGATATTACCTGAGAGCGCCATCCTTACAGCTATTGCTCGTTTGAGCTCTCTGGCATCGATATCGCTTTTAATGAAAGATTCTAATTGGGCTATTTCTTTGTCCATATCTTTTTGTGGAAGTTGTAAGTTATTCATTTTTTTTGTCATCCTCTAGTATTGCATATAATTGTACCATAATTATGATAATGATTTAGGATTGCTATATAGGGTTTAGCTTGACTAACCAGTAGATATTCACAAAAACTAGCCATAGAGCGATATTTTATCAACTTTTTACCTCAATCGTAGCCTTCATTAGAGGGGGAAATAACCTCAATAGTCAGTAAAGGATTGAGAAGTTTATCCGTGCGACTACTATTAAATTCCGGTTCGTCATCAATTACCAGAACATCGAGATAAGTTCCATGATTGAAGCTAGGAATCCAAATTTGTAAGTCTCCGTTGTAGGTTTAAAAAGTTGTGTCTTGCAGAGCCACATTAAGAAAAGTCGTAATTTCTACCGCAATACGGCTGTGAGCGGGGGAACCTCCTGGCATAGCGATAATCTCTCCGTTACAGTATTCGTGACTTTCTTCGGCTGTTTTCTCGATCCCCGGTATTGCTCTGGAGTAAAGCGAGTCTTTGTCGCATCTGGAAGATTTGGCGGGTTGGTTTGAGTAATAACCACGATCGCACCTCCTAAATAATTAGACTTTAAATAATTATGGCTTACAGCTAGATAGTTTTCCTAACCCGGAGGCGTTTTCCTGAATTCCCTTCAAATTTCATAAAGAACTCTTCATGCCTTTTTACGCTTCTGCTTCACAACCGCTAAATTCTCGCTTTCCTTTTATTTTTAACACTCAATTGCTTAGTAAGTGATGTATAATAATGCAAAGCAAAAAGCAGATTAATTCCAAAAAAAACCAAAGTTAAAACAAAGGTAAAAAAAGATGTAAATGACAGCCGGGAAGTCATCGTAAACATCGCCAAAATGATTGAGCAAAGCCCAAAACCTGCAGCAAAAGAACTTAAAAGCAGCAACCGTACCCTAGACATAGTTTTATTGAAAAATTATCAGTAAAATACACTTTTGGCACCTAACGATGAGTGCCAAATGATAATTATTACTATATAGCGAAATTGCTCAGTTCCGCCAATGACAAAACGACTGCTTTCCTCAAAAGGTTTGAATTATACAAAAAAATACAGCCCACGCTCTTGTCAACTCGTGTTGCTCGACTTAATACCAATCAAAGGAATTCCCCAGCCCAAGCTGAGCATTGCACCTTTCGCTGTACAGCCAGCGCAGGTGCAATCCCGCTGACAGCAAACTATTCGTTTCCAAAACCGCGCTTTCCCTGGGATTCCAAACATTGCCAAAATCCACAAACGGCGTCACCTGCAAAACTCCTTGTTTGTCGTCGGTGCGCTTGCATCGGATACCGCAACTCGCCTGAATAAAAAATCCCGCTATCGGCAAGCATTGCATCCTGATGGTAGCCCCGCAATGTGTCTGACCCTCCTATACCGAATGGTTCGATCGCCAAAAGCTCTGCCTCAGGCAATTTCACATCACCGCCCGCAGCAGCGTCTCAGGAGCCAACCACCGCACTTAATGTAATTCACCCCCGCCAAGTCAAAAATTGACTGTCTGAGCTGCTGCGGCTCACCGTACCGCCAAATGCTGCCATTCCCAGGAGTGAAATGCGATCGCGTCGCCAAGACATCTCTCTCTCCCCTTTGAGTAAAATCCTGAAACAGCCTCAGGACCGCAACCGGATTTCTACCCCGATTATCTGCTTCCGGCGACAGTGGAAAATCCTTTCGCAGCAAAGATGTATCGCTTTCTCGACTGCGGGTACCAATATTGATCGCGATTTCTTTTCTGGGATTTTGCACGATCGGCTCGCGGTAAATCAATTGCCAACTACTTCCCATCGATCAACTTTATCGTACCCGGAATCTTAGCAATTCTGCAGGCTGTGCCAGTGGGGGAACAGCAGGCGGCAAAAGCTGTTCGCCTGAAAGCAAGGGCTTTGGTGTCGCGGGTTATGGGAGAGGAGCCGGATTTGGCAGCCGCGGGTTAGGAATCGGAAATTCGTGTCTATTTTCTCCTCGGTTCGGCAATTGAGGGAGAGTTTCTGCAGGCTCACTTTGGGTCGATCGATCAAACTCCGGGATGCTATTTTCTTGCTCTTTACTGCCTCTATCTAATTCTGAACCAGAGTATAAATCACGAAGCCGATCGCGATCGCCTGCTGTTTCTTGATTTAGTTTTAATTGAGACAGTAAATTATCCTGTAAAATGGGCGCTTGCACCCCTGAGTCGGTAGTAACCATCGACTCGTTAACACTTAAAGCTGATAGCAGTGCGGGACAAATAGCTGCAATTGAAAAACCAAGTGCTAATGCTTTGAAAAACTTGATTTTACAAAAGCCTCTAGAAAATTGCACGGGCATGACAGATTAGCGATATTTGATAGTTATTTACACTTACGATCGGGCGCGGCCGACGCAATTGCAAGGAATAAAATTACTTTATCACTTTTTAGAGAGTTAATTTCTTAAATCAATATAAAGATAGTTGACGGCGCTCCTGTTTTGTGTATTCAAGAATTACTAAAAAACTCTTACCTCCCTAGCTAGACCTCTTGCAAGGAATAAAATTACTTTATCACTTTTTAAAGAGTTAATTTCTTAAGTCAATATAAAGATAGTTGACAGCAATCCTGTTTTGTGTATTCAAAAATTACTAAAAAAACTCCGACCTCCCAAGCTAGCCCTGTAGGTCGGCGGAGCATTCTATCAAACCTGCGATCTGAGAAATAGGTAAATTTTGATAGAGATTACTACATTTTATTGAGCTGCGATCGCAATTCTTCCAACTCAGCGTCAATCACCGGGCTCGACTCCGAACTACTAGCTGCTGCCGTTTTACCTGCTGCAGGCAATTGACCTTGAGACACAGAACCCCCGGTCAGTTGAGCTTTCATCTGAGCCAACTCGTCGTCAACATCACCACCGCTTTCGAGCAAGCGGAACTGTTCCTCTAAATTGCTGCTGCCGGCGGCCAATTCTGCCGACGCCCCCGCGCGAGCTTCAATCTGCAAAACTTTTTCTTCCATGCGATCGAAAGCTGCCATTGAACTGCCAGTATTCAAGGTGCCAATGGTATTGTTGAGCTGTTCCTGAGCTTTAGCAGCGGATATCCTCGCTTTGAGCATATCCTTCTTAGTCTTAGCTTCAGAAATTTTGCTCTCCAAACCGATCAAGTTGCGCTTGAGACTTTCCACCTGAGCCGATTGCTGATCCAGACTGGCTTTTAGCGTAGCAGCCGTTTCAGCGTGAGACTTTTTGCGAACTAGCGCTTCCCGGGCCAAAGTCTCGTCTCCTTTTTGCAGGGCTAGTTGGGCGCGCTGCTGCCACTGGTTAGACTGAGATTCAGCTTGATTGTACTGAGTCTGGGTACGCTTTTGAGTGGCGATCGCGCTGGCAACGGCCTGACGCAACTGCACCAAGTCTTCCTGCATATCCGTAACGGACTGTTCTAAAATCTTTTCCGGGTCTTCAGCTTTATTGACCAGATCGTTAAGATTGGCTTTGACGACTCGGCTAATGCGGTCAAATAATCCCATAATGCTATTTTTCCTGGGTGAGGTGTACGAAGTAGGCGGAAAGCAGGCTTGATAGCCCTAGCCCGCAGTTGTGAAATTCACTCTTGTCAGATTTTTAGTGCGATTTAGTTTTTGGCAATTTTTGCAGACAGATAAATCCAGTTTAAAGCGATCGAGTAAAGTGATGCAGGCAAGCTTATTCATGCACCTATCTAGTAAACTACCCGACACTCATGCTTTGCATAGAGTGCGGACTTTTAGTAGCCCTCAAGACAACTTCCTGCAAAGAGCAGGACATTATCTCGGAACCTCCGGGCAGGTTTACGATCTGCCCCAAAGTAGCAATATTTCTTGCTCCATTCACATCGGCATCGCCAATCCATCCGCATCGCTCATTCAGGCACTCAAACCGCTTACCTCGGCGATTGCCAATCACCTTGCAACAGTGACAAGTTTTCGAGGTATGGCGCGGATCAACCAGTCTTACATCAACGCCAAATTTCACGCCTTTATAGGTCAGGAATTGGCGCAACTGGTAGAACGCCCAACTATTGCTGCGTCTCCGTTCTGTTTTAGACCGTGGCAGTTCATTGGTACGCTCTCTGATTCCGGTCAAGTCTTCCAGGGTAATAGCCTGATTTGATGTCTTGGCTTGCTGGATCAGTCGATAGCTGATGGTATGGTTCAGCCATGTCTGGAATCTCCGTTCTCGTCCACTCAACCGTTGCAAAATCTGTCTCGCCCTTCTACGAGTAGACCTTGTGCCTTTGGACGCTTTACGCTGTAACGAAGCCAGTACACGGTTATATCTGTCTCTGGCTTGTGTTACCTGTTTGCCACTGAATTTCTCTCCAGCAGATGTACAAGCAATGTCTGTGCGTCCCAAATCAACACCCAAGACATCATCAGTCTTTTGTTTCTCTGGTGGCTCAGACTCAAGCTGAATGTTCAGATAAAAGCTGCCATCGTTGCGCTTTACCAAAGTTGCCGTTTTGGGGTCTTGTCCTTGCAGCAAGTGTTTTTGGTAATTACCAATGTGCAGCTTAAACTTTTCTCTGCCCTTGAGCATGGTCAAGCTGACCAACCAATCCGATTCGCGGAAGGTGAAAGTTCTCGCGTCGTAAGTGGCAGAAGTGGGGGCAAACTTCTTAACGGGCTTAACCTTTTGCTTTGCCGTTTTGCGATTAACGCAAACTCTACGAATTGCGTGAATCGTCATTTGAGCAGACAGCCCAGAATGCGATCGCGCTTCCTTGTAAATCAAGGACTGAACAGCAATCTGATTCGTCAGCTTTTCGGGTGTATGGGTGTTCACGTACTCACAGCATTTTGCAAAGGCAGTCAGTACCGCATTCAGCTTTTCAACCTGCTGCTGCGATACTTCCAATTTGCAGGAGACTGTAAGAACTTGGGACATTTTCAAACAGTGAAGTTTTGCTATTGTTATTGTAGCGTCTTGGCAGCTTTGGGGGTATCGAACCCCTCAATCTGCCGCGCATTCCTCCCGACACTCACCTTTGACGTAGAGTGCGGGACTCCTGCTATTCTAGTTGAGTTTAACTTCGATCCGGGAATTCCCCAACAGGCTTCGAGCCATCTCTAGCTAGGCTGTTGAGAAGTTTTTGCTCGTCCCTACTCTTGTTCTTTTGCCTGGGGTTCAGGATGCGGGCGGCTCGCTAGACGGCAATTTGGGTGTATTGTTGCCCGGAAGCATTTGTGCTTTCATCGCCGCCAACTCGGTATCCACATCGTCGGCACCTTCGAGAGAGAGAAACTTCTTTTCTAAATCATTAGTTCCGAGTTCTGCGATTGCTTCGGAGCGAGCTTCTAGCTGCATGACTTTTTCTTCCATCCGTTCAAACGCGCTCAAAGCACTGCCGGTACTGAGATTGCCCATCATTTCTTGAAGTCTTTCCGACGATGCGGCCGATCGAGCTCGGGCAATGTACATATCTTTTTTAGATTTTGCCTCGGAAATTTTACTTTCGAGAGTCCGCATATTTTCTTTAAGTTTAGTCACAACAGCGTTCTGTTGTCCCAGACTGGCTTTCATCGCCGTTGCCGTTTCTTGATAAGATTTCTTGCGCGTCAGAGCTTCCCGCGCCAAATTTTCCTCACCTTTTTGCAAAGCTAGCTGCGCCCGCTGATGCCATTCTGCTGCTGTAGACTCAGCTTGGGAGCACTGGCGTTCAGTGCGTTTTTGAGCTGCAATCGCTCCTGCCACAGCTTGTCTGAGCTGCACTAAATCTTCCTGCATATCCATTACAGCCTGTTCCAGAATTTTTTCGGGGTCTTCTGCAGCCCCGACCAAACTGTTAATATTGGCTCGAATCACTCGCCATAGGCGATCGAATAATCCCATTTTGCCAGTCTCCCGATTTTATTAAATTTTAGATTTAGGACTGGGAATTGACAATTACAAAACCAATTTTGTGTTAGACAAAACATTCCTCATTGTCTAGCTTTGTCTAACAATTTAGTTAAAGTTTTTCACCCTTTACCTAATTTATGGCTGATAGTATTGTGGCTTCACCCCTTTTTCTTGGAGTTCTTTCGCCAAACGTTCTGCTGAGGCAGGATCGTTCAAAGCCCCCATTTGGATCTTGACACCCTTTGAGAAGTTCCGCACGTAGGCATCGGGAACTGCGGTTCTGGCTTGCTGCAGCGATTTTTCGCCTGTGTAATCGGTGACAACGTAATAAAAACCGTCAGCGGCCCGTGCAGGCCTTCCCAGCGGGGATGCGGCGGCTGGCGATGCGGCGGCTGGCGATGCTGTCGCCGGGGATGTGGCTGCAGGCTGGCCTGGGGATGGTGTTGGAGGCAGTGTCGGCAGTGTCGGCACTGGCTGCGCGGCGCTGGGGCTGGGAGTGGGCAGCAAAGCCGTACTCAGATTGTTGAGTCCTTGTTCCCTGCCTCTGGCCAGGTTGCCGTCTTCTGTAGGAATCGGCACAGCCCCGCTGGGGCCCGGAGGCGCTGGCGGAGTTGGCGGGATTGAGGCTTTTGGTGACGGGGAAGGAATCGGGCTGACTGTCGGCTTGACATTGCTGAGAGTGCTCAAATCTAGCTCGACAAATTCTTTGGATACCAGATTTGGAGCTTTCGGCAGTTCCTTGGTGCTGGTATCTGAGATGGAAGTAGAGGCGGGACTGTCGTTTGGAGAGGATGAGGTGCGATCGAGAAAACGGTTCAGGCCTGCCATCTTAACCAGATTTGACGGGTACATGACTGCGTAGCCCAAAGCGGTGCACGACAGCAAAAACAGCAGCATCGAACTCAGTCCCAAGGGAGTTAACAAACTGGCGGCTAAACTTCGTTCTACCGTAGGCTCAGCTTTTGACTCGTCCAAACTTTCGATCAGTTTTTCGCTTGATTCGAGATAATTGTTGGGTGCGAAGACACTGCTAGATAATTTTGTGCCACCCCTGGTAGTTGCTAGCGGGGCATCGCCCTGAGTGCCGGCAAGGGATAGGGGCAGCGATAGCGGCTGCTGGCTTTCCTCCGCAGTCTCCGGCGCCAAATTTTGGGGTAGCTGTTGCTCGGTTGTGGCTGTTTGCTTGCCGGTACGAACTGAGGGCGACACCCACTGTTCTGCCCGCCGCCGGTGCCTTCTGTATGTTGTCAGTTCTGCTTCTAGGTTTACATCTAGACTCCCCAGGACTGCTTGCAAAGCAGGCTTGATTGGGGTTGAAGAAGATTGATGATTTGGGGATTCAACCGAAGAACGCTTACTCATTAGCAAAACTCCTATCGCCTCTGAATTAATAATGTTTTGATTGTAAAGATAAACAAGAAGCTTGAAAACTTGCCTATTTTATGATTAGCTACTTTTGGCGTCAATGCAACAGGGGCCCGATCGCCTGCTGTTATCTTTTCATTTTCATTTTAAGACTTAATTGTTGGTGTGTCCCGGAGGCAGCTTACCGAAACTCTCAGCAGCTTTTTGTATCCTGAGCTACTGCTTATTTGTAACCTCTCATACTTGTTGGGCATTTGTACTTTTTCTTGATCCCTAACTGCTTTATAAATTTTTAACCTGTGTTTTTACCTATACAATGAGCAAGCACAGAGCCAATTGTTTCTATATATAACGAGATTATAAATAAATTATAAAATTTAATTATGCTCCGGGGATCGCTACAACCCAGACAGCATAAAGCTTGGGATGCTCTAAAACCTGCTAGCTCAACAAAGGAGAATTAGAGATGAAAATGATTTCCCTAAGAACTTTTATGCAAACCTCATTAACTTCACCTTTAACTTCAGCTTGTGGTCACTGCCGTCACTATACCCCTGAGGGCAGACGCGGGGGTGTTTGCGCTTTACTAGGCGGCCCGGTTCAAAGTCACTGGAAAGCTTGTGCTTTAGCGGTTTCGCCTTTTAGGTCATCTTGGGAAAACATAGAAGAAATTGGACTGTGGCAAGAACCAACTCTGACGCTGCAGGATGCTACCGTCACTCTTTCTGAGCGCCATGCCTGCCAGCTTACAGGCACAACGTTAACCGAAAAATCGGCAGCAGCAGTCTCGGTCTAGTTAGTCGGCTGCCCTGCTGCTCACACCATTTTCGATTTTCGATTTTCGATTGGGAAATCACTGATCATTATCATGGTTTGGATCTGGGAAAGCAGTTTCATTCTTTTTGGGAACTGGTATCAATACTGACACTTTTGGACGATCGGGTGCATTGGGCTTTACTAAATCAGAAAAATCAGCAGCATCTACTTTAATATGAGCGCATAAAAAAACTGATTTCTCCATCCAGCTATGGCAGCCAAGGATATTGACTAAAATCAGGTTGCCGTTTTTCCAAAAAGGCTTGTTTGCCTTCGGCGCCTTCTTGCGTCATATAGTACAGCAAAGTGGCATTTCCCGCCAGTTCTTGCAAACCGGCTTGACCGTCGCAGTCGGCATTAAAAGCGGATTTCAAGCAGCGAATCGCGATCGGACTTTTTTCTAGAATTTCCGCAGCCCACTGAATCCCTTCTATTTCTAGTTGTTCGACGGGCACGACGCAGTTGACTAAACCCATTTCTAGGGCTTGCTGCGCGCTGTACTGGCGACACAAAAACCAAATTTCTCTGGCTTTTTTCTGGCCGACGACTCTGGCAAGATAACTAGCTCCGAAACCACCGTCGAAACTGCCGACTTTGGGGCCGGTCTGTCCGAAAATAGCATTGTCAGCAGCGATCGTCAAGTCGCAAATTAAGTGCAGAACGTGACCGCCTCCAATTGCGTAGCCTGCAACTAAAGCAATTACAACTTTGGGCATAGAGCGAATCAACTTCTGCAAGTCGAGCACGTTCAACCGGGGTATGCCACCTTCGTCTACATATCCCGCCGTACCGCGCACGCTTTGGTCGCCGCCGGCGCAAAAGGCGTATTTGCCGTCTGTATGAGGCCCCGCACCGGTGAAAAGCACAACGCCGATTTTTGTGTCTTCACGGGCATCTGTAAAGGCATCGCACAGTTCCTGCACGGTTTTGGGACGGAAAGCGTTCCGTTTGTGAGGTCGATTGATGGTAATTTTGGCGGTGCCGCCGCTTTTGTGATAGAGAATGTCTTCGTAGGTTTTGGCGGTTTGCCATTCAATTTGCATAATCAATCAATTTGAGATTTGAGATTGAGCTGGGTCAATCAAGGCAGCGACAAGTCGCTTTTAGATTTTAGAGGCATTCGGTTCAATGGGATACAAGGGTCGATCGACTCTTGCAAAAAAAAATAAAGCGGGGCTTAGGCAGAAACCAGGCTTTTTACGAACATACGCCGTGCAATGCTCTTGGTAGCGGTTAAACAACTCGGTTTTTGAGGGTAAGAGCGCCCAAGTACCATGTCAAATGGAAACAGCGTCAAATCCTCGAACTCCTCTCACTACTTTTACTGCCCCAAAATTTATATGCGCTGGATTATTTGCGGAGTAAAATACTCAGCAAGTGCTTTGCTGCTTTGCCAAATACCGGATCGCGGGACTCGAATTCGCTGGGGTCGAGTAAAGCTTGAACTTCGGCAAAAGCTTCTGAGTCGAGGGTTCCTTCTTTAGTAAATAAAGTGTCTATGACTGCAATGTGTCTGGAGTCGAGGCCGAGCCGATTTGCGATCGACTGTAAGTACATTTGCTCCCGCATATCGATGTGTCCGTCTGCCGCTGACATTTCGTAGCCGGAACCGATGAGCAACAGCTTTTCTGATTCTGAGAACAAAGCTGTCAGGGTTAGCAATTCCGTGGGGTTGAAGTAAACCTGCTGTTTCGAGATTCCTTTGACAAGGCGCTGAATTAGTTCTACCCGATCGCGGTCGCCGCTGGCAAAGGCTTTGAGAGTCTTTTGCAGCCGTTCTTCTTCTTCAACTGCGATCGTCCTATCAATAATCATCACTCCGCGCAGGATGGAAATCAGAGCAGTCAGAAACACTACCAAAGGAGTGATATCTTGTTCGCGCAGCTTTTGCCGACTAATGCGGCACAACAGCTCAACAATTTCAGTGGTAATCGTAGTGGTGTCCATAATTAAAGACTCTCGATTAAGCTGTAATGTAACTTTCTTTATCGATCTTAAGTTTTTCTGTTACTTAGGCATGACGTGAATTCTAAAGCTGAGCCATTATCTATTAGTGATACTACTTATTTTATTCACAAACGCTGGATGACTAGGGCTGTGGAACTGGCACAAGCAGCCGGTGATGCTGGTGAAGTACCCGTGGGTGCTGCAATTGTTGACGGTAGTGGCAAATTGATTGCCGAAGCGCAAAACCGGCGAGAGCGAGACTGCGATCCGACTGCTCACGCTGAAATTTTGGCTTTGCGGGCTGCGGGCAAAGTTTTGCAAGACTGGCATCTCAACCAATGCACGCTCTACGTAACGCTGGAACCTTGCCCGATGTGCGCTGGTGCGATCGTCCAAGCTCGGATTGGTCTGCTGGTATACGGAGCAGATGACCCGAAAACTGGCACGATTCGGACTGCGGCTAATATTCCCGATAGCGCGCATTCGTGTCACCGCTTAGAGGTGCTTGGCGGTATTATGGAGTCTGTTTGTCGCGATCAGTTGCTTTCTTGGTTTGAAGGGCGGCGGAAAAATTAACAGGTAAAATTTTTTACTTTCTTCGGGGGGAGGTTTAATCGAAATTGACGGAAAGCATCCAGGATACAAGCCCCCGGATTCATCCGTGGAGAAATAAAAAACCTGTATCCGATAAAGAAGCCCCCGAATTTATCCGTGGGGTCAATGCTTCAATTCTTTAATCTAAAATCTAAAATCTAAAATCTAAAATCGATTGACTCTTTAACTGGAATAATAGATCCGTAATTGCCCGCTCAAGCTTTCGAGGCGGCCGACTGCTCTGCATTAGTGCTGTCCGGTTGGTTGAGGTTTTACCTGTTAGAGATTATCTCTTGCGGGCGCGATCGCTCGATCGGTACAAGGCCAATAGCAAAAGTGTCCCGATCTAAAAACTAAAGATTTGGCCAACACCTTACTTTAGACTTTAGATCTCGATAAAGCAGCTTAATTGCTATGCCCCACACCGCCACGATCGCCGTTGAGTCCAGTAAATCATCTCTAGTGAAGCCAATGCCTGCCAAGGTAGCATCTAATACCTCTCGCGTTTCTCCTTGGTTAACCTCCTTGCTCTATCCGCTAGGTCACTATGTTGTCCTACCGTTTCATTTTGGCAAGATTGAGATAACCGGACAGGAGCACTTGCCGAAAGACGGGCCTGTCATCTTAGCCCCTACGCACCGCTCCCGGTGGGATGCCCTAATGATGCCCTATTCAACGGGACAGAAGGTGACTGGACGCGATTTGCGGTTTATGGTAACTGCTGATGAGGTCAAAGGAGTGCAAGGTTGGTTCATCAGACATTTGGGCGGGTTTGCTGTGGATCTCAAGCATCCGGCAATTGGCAGTCTCCGTTATGGGGTGGAACTACTCCTCGACAGGGAAATGTTGGTGATTTTTCCCGAAGGCGGCATTTTTCAGGATGGCGAAGTTCATCCGATTAAGCCGGGATTGGCGCGTTTGGCAATGCAAGCAGAGTTGAGCAAACCGGGTTTGGGGGTGAAAATTGTACCGATGAGTATCCGCTATCGCCCGCGCATTCCTCAATGGGGTGCTCAGGTAAAAATTGCGATCGGTTCTCCGATTTCCGTGGCGGATTATGCCAATGGTGGCGGTGGTAAAAAAGAAGCACGATTGTTGACAGCCGAGCTCGAAATGGCTCTTAAAAAGCTTGATGAAAGTTGAGAAGAAGGAAGTTCGGCAACGGATTCTGTAACGGATGTAACGGATGTCAGAAAGAAGGAAGTTCGGCAACGGATTCTATAACGGATGTAACGGATGTCAGTCCGATGGCAGTCGGAAGAAGGAAGAAGGAATTATGATATAATGTTTTCGGGTGCTGTTGAGAGATGCAGCACTTATTTGGCTGCTTTGTTATGTCTGTATTAAGTGTGAGCATTAATGGGTTGTGCTTTGAACTTTAAGCCTGGTCAAATTGTCAGTTTAGAATGTGGAGATGCGTGCCTGCATTCAGAGGTGATCCAAGTGGTTGAGGCACGTCAAGTTTGTTGGGTGCGCCCTTTAATGTTAGTTGTATTACTGTCAGGGAAGAATTTATCGGCGCAATGGTCGGAAGACTACACTTTATCCGATTTGCGCGATGGTGCTGATTTGCTGTGGCCGGGAAGTTTGTTTCGGGCTGCGCTGGATACCGAGGTAATTTCGCTGTTGACTCAGTTGCAGTCTCTGGACTCTGAGAAAAAGGATGGTGCGATCGCATCTCGGCAACTTAGAGATTTTGTCGATCGAGTTTGGGAAGCTTTTCCCAGTGCTTTTCATTAAGCAGATATCTGGCGTTTTGTCTATTAGTCCGCCAGGGGTTGAAAACCCCTGTCTAATAGCTAAAGCCCTCTTGGATAGAAATAATACTCTCTTGATTCTTCAGTCCGCGTACGCGGACTTCCTTTGTCTAGAAGCGATTTCAATCGCCCAATTTTCTTTTCGCTTTTCGCGGACTATTATCCTAAAATACAGCGTGTGAAAGCTCTTCGGGATTGAGATTATTGTGAATAACTTGACCGTCGCGGAACCAGACAACGCGGCGAGTTTGACGCGCCACTTCGGGTTCGTGCGTTACCATAACAACAGTCATTCCGCTTTCGTTGAATTCGGTAAAAATATCCATTACTTCTTGAGTAGTTTTTGTATCCAATGCACCTGTAGGTTCATCAGCCAGCAACAACACGGGACGGTTGACAATAGCCCTGGCGATCGCAACGCGCTGCTGCTGTCCTCCTGATAGTTGATTAGGTCTGTTTTGCAGCCGACTTTCTAGGCCTACTTTTGTTAAAGCATCTACTCCCCGTTCGCGTCTTTCTGCTGCGGGAATGCCGGCATAAACCATCGGTAACATGACATTTTCTAAGGCTGTCAATTGAGGCAACAGGTGAAATTGTTGGAAGACAAAACCTAATTTTAAATTGCGAATTCCGGCTAATTCTGATTCGGGCATTTGGGCGACATCTACGCCGTCTAAGTAGTAACTGCCGCTCGTAGGTCGATCGAGACAGCCGATAATATTCATAGCTGTAGATTTGCCGGAACCCGACGCGCCCATAATCGAGCAATATTCTCCTTGTCTTACCGTCAAGCTGACGCCGTTTAAGGCGCGAACTTCCAGGTCGCCAATCCCGTAAACTTTTGTTACCTCTTCCAGACCGACAACAACGGGCTTTGAGAGGACTTGCGGGTCTAGGTCTTGGTATGTATCGGTTTGTAGTTCAGGCATTTTTTTTCTGTGCGATCGACACAACTAACTACTAAGTTAACACTTCTTATCGGTTTTGGCGGCTGGAGTGGCGATCGTTTGGACGCTAATTTTAGTATCAGGCGTCATTGCAAATGCAGCGGATTGGAGTCAACCAATCCCGAAGAATGGAGATTGCTTCGCGACTTTAAACAAGTCGGACAAGTTGTAATTGTGGGAGTTACACAAGGGTGGTGAGAAACCGGGTTTTTTCACGAAAATCATTCCCTACAGCGCGCATAAACCATAAAAAACCCGGTTTCTGTGGTTTATGCGTAAGCCCTAAATTAAACAATTTGTCGCTTAAATGCTTTCAGGATCGATGTTCAATTCGCGCAGTTTTGCTGCCAAACGTTCGGCCCTTTGAGCTTCTTGTTCGGCCCTTTGAGCTTCCTGTTCGGCACGCTGGCGGTTTAATTCCCCCTGTTCCTCCAATTCCGCATAGGAAAGAAACCTTTGTCCATCGGGTCGATATATTTCTAATCCAGCTTCTCCCAACTCAAATCGTACTCCCAATCTCGGACTTACCCAGCCCTCAATCGGCTCAATTAATTCTAAGTTTCCTTCAATTCTTTGCCAACCGCTCAAATCGTTGTTTTCGGGATCGTAAAGGTAATATTCATCGACTCCATAGCGATTGTAAAATGAAAGTTTTTTGTACATTTTGGTTTGTCTGTCGTTGTGAGAGCGAATCTCAAACGCAACTTGGGGAGCAATATTATCTTCGTTAAATTGCAGGTAGGAACGTCGATCGCCCTTTGGTCTGCCAAATATTACCATAACATCCGGTGCTTGAGAAATATCTGGTCTACCTTCAACTGGATACCACAGTAAATCGGCTGCTACAAACACGTTTGGGTCGTTTTTAAACAGCGATTCGCAACCTTCTTTGATTTTGACAATTAATTTGTATTGAATTGTGCTATCTGCCATTGGTTGACCGTCGCTGCATGGATAAATAATTTCTTCGGTCGTGACTTGCATAGTGGTTGTCTTCGAGAACTATTTGATATTAATTATACTATTTTCTGAAAGAGCATAATTTGTTGATAGTTTTTTTGTTTAGATTATAGTCTCTCTAATTAATTTTGCCAATTGTTTCAGGGAAAAATTGCGGACTTGTTTATCTGGATCGTTGGCAAATCTATCGCGAAGTATTTCTAAAGTTTGTGGGCGATCGGAGTATTGCTTGACCATGATTTCAAGTGCTGCTTTTCTAGGATTATCTTGGAAGTTAGACTGAAGTTCAAAAGGATCATTGATAGCTATATCGCACAAACATTGAAATATTGTTAGGTCATTTTTCCACCCCCGTGCTAATTCTTGGACTGCTGCACATCGCACAGCCGAATTATCGTCAGATTGAGCGCATTGTTTGAGCCAAGGTAAGGTTTCGGGGTCATCTTTCCATCCCCGTACTAATTCTTGGACTGCTGTTTGTCGCACAGCCGAATTATCGTCAGATTGAGCGCATTGTTTGAACCAAGGTAAGGTTTCGGGGTCATCTTTCCACCCCCGTGCTATTTCTTGGACTGCTGCACGTCGCACAGCCGAATTATCGTCAGATTGAGCGCATTGTTTGAGCCAAGGTAAGGTTTTTGGGTCATCTTTCCAAGTTGCTGCTACTGCTCCTAGTGCTTGAGTACGAATTTCCCTAACTAGATTGATATTTTTTGTATCACGAAAAGTATAGTCATTTAGGTCATACTTGGTTAACTCTTTTAAGCGTTCAAGCAATTGACTCTCAACCCCAGCAATCTCTTTTCTCTCCCTCACCTCATTCAAACACTTCGCTGCCAAAAACAGATTGCTGAACTTTTGGGCTGCCCCATCCTGTTCAATCAAAAACTCAATCACTTCCCCTGTAAACTTTACCGCAATCAATCCCGCAATCAAGCACAAAACTTCCTGCCAAGATTCATCATCCCAGTGCTTGCCAAAAACATCGGTTTTCAACTCCTCCAGTGAAATTTCTTGTGTCTTCTGAAACCTTTCCACCACCTCCGACGCACAGAAATATTCCAAAAAAGTCCGATGCACAAACCCATAAGTATCCGCACCCAAATAACATAAAATAAAGTTGCGAGTTCGCAGTTGGTTAATTATCAACTTTGCCCGCTCTTTCGGTCGATCGAAATCTTTATTCTTCAGATATGCTGTGAGGGTATTCTCCAAATCTTCCGCACTAATAATATTGCCAGCTAAGCCTTCAGGTGCTGCTTGCATTTTGTAAGCGACTCGCCGCAGCATTTCTTGCTTATCTTTAGCATCAATAGTTTTCGGATCGAGCCTGCTATCCTCTACTAAAGACCTTTCCACATCCCATTGATAAAGCAATACCCGCGAAGCTTGATTGTAAAGTTCCGCCCTGTCTCTCGGCAATTCTTGCCCGCGATTTAAAATCGCCATAATCGTCAACAATAACGGATTACCCGCTAAATCTCGAATCGTTGATGAATACGCTAATGCTCTTTTCATGCGATCGCGAATTCGCGCTTTTTCCACAGCATCAGTAAAAGTTAATTCGTGCCAGCGGCGAACAAAATCCTGAATTTGTTCGGCGTTCAAATCTTGGAGAATAAAGTGATGAAACTCTGCATCTTGCAACCGTTGAGGTTTGTAACCAATAATCCGAGACGTGACAATCACTCGCACGCGGGGATACTCATTGGTAAACCGATGAATCGCCGTAATTACATCTTCTCGTTTCCCGGAATCGAAAATTTCATCTAACCCGTCAAACATCACCACAGCGTCGCCTGCTTTAAGCTGTTCCTGCAATTGATGCTGATTCAAGTGACAAATTGAACCGGGACTTTGATGAAAAAATTCGAGGAAATTCTTGCAATGTCCTGATTCCCCGCTGCGAATGTAAGTCCGCAATTCTATTAGCAGCGGAATCGGCTGAGATGTCACGCTATTTAAGGGCGATCGCGCCCAGTTTAATGCTAAATATTGTAAGAGAGTAGACTTGCCAGAACCCGGATCACCTAAAATAACAATGTAGGGATACTTTTGCTTGTCATTGATAACATCTAACACCGATACGATCGGCTGAGAAAAATAACCGCGCCGATATTTCTCTAAATTTTCTAGATCGATCGCGTCTAATTGATTGCTGTCTTGCAGCCGCCGTTGATGTTCTTTAGGAATTTCGTAAGCTTGGGGCAGAAATGATTCGTAAATCGATCGCACATCTTGGAAAATAAAGATTTCCCAAACCTTCAGCTTTTCCCGATAATCGTAGGTATTGGGATCGACGCTGCTTAAATTGAGATTGCTGTAACGCTCGCACAAAGCTTCTTGATATTGCCTCAAGTCAAATGCCGGGATAATCCCCGCCGTTTCTTGAGTATTTTTCTGAATGCTATCCAGATTTTGAGCACTCAAGATATCGCGCAAGTCTTTTGAGTCAAAAAGAATTTCTTGAACTTCTGCGAGATACTGATTGGCGATGGTTTGCCACTTAAATCTTGTTGGTAAAGGAGTTAAATCTAGTTGATCCCAGGTTTGTTCGAGAAGTTCTGCATCTAGAGATTCGCGATCGCTCTCAAAAGCCTTGCCCAAAATTTCCTTAACAGACTTGTTATTGATAAACTGTTTAACATCTTTAATATACAGCTTTCTTTGCTCTGGGGAAAGTCCGCCAATTTTCAACTGCTGTTCCACCAACTCCACAAACTTTGTGATCGCTTTGCCCGCTGCGACTTGTCGGGGGTCTTTTTCGCCAAAAAATAAGACGTTTTTTAGGGAATCTTTAAAAAAATCTTTTACCAAATCCTTCGCGCCGTCTACTGCCAACTCTTCTAAGATGGGTTTGACGAGAATGCCAACTCCCTGCGCCACTCCCCAGATAACAAGCCACTCGCTCATAAAGCTAGCCCGATAATTAATTTATGTTGATAATATAGCAATTATCAAGGATTGATGAAATGATCAAAAACTGTAGGGTAATAATCTCCCGTGATTGGCCCGATAGGTTAGGGTAGTATCAGTCTTCTATCGCTGCGCTGCGATTAGCCCTGATCCCGCCTGATTGTTGCCCCCTACTACCCCTTAAAAATCGGGAAGAGCATCAAAGTTGCGCTTTTTTACAAGAATTTACGGGAGTTCGACTCGGCTATAACGAGCGATCGACAATTAGCTCTTTTATTTGTGGCGGCGGCTAGAAAATAGTTATATTTTTATATGTTTCTGGTCGATCGCTTGTGTTATAATCTAATAATGGAAGTGTGAGTAATTTTAAAATTAACGTATAATATCCTATTATTTAATAATACCATATCAATCGCAAACAGTAAAGTAGTGGCTCCCCAAAAAAAACAAAAATTTTTTGAGATATCATTAAGAAAAGTAAAGCGTAAAATTGGTAAGTGGGCGATAAGAAGGTACAGACAATTATGACATACGACTACGACTTGTTTGTGATAGGTGCGGGTTCCGGCGGATTGGCGAGTTCCAAGCGAGCAGCATCCTACGGCGCAAAAGTGGCGATCGCCGAAAATGACTTAGTAGGCGGAACCTGCGTAATTCGCGGCTGTGTCCCCAAAAAACTCATGGTGTACGCCTCCACATTTTCGCACCTTTACGAAGATGCGGTGGGCTACGGTTGGAGTCCAGTAGAAAGCAGCTTCGACTGGGAAAAACTTGTCACCACCGTAGATGCAGAAGTGCGGCGGCTGAGCAAACTGCACATCAGCTTTCTTGAAAAAGCCGGAGTCGAATTAATCTCAGGATACGCCAAATTTATTGACCCCCACACCGTCGAAGTTGGTGACAAAAAATTTACCGCCGCCAAAATCTTAATTGCAGTCGGCGGAGAAGCACAAAGAGTCCCAATTGTCGGCATCGAACACGCGATAACCTCTCGCGAAATCTTCCTACTAAAAGAGCAGCCAAAACGGTTGGCAATTTGGGGAGGAGGCTACATTGGCGTCGAATTTGCTTGCATTATGAACGGGTTGGGAAGCCAAGTAACTCAAATCATCCGCCGTGACTTAATTTTGAACGAATTTGACACAGAAATTCGCACCAACGTGCAAGAAGGAATGATTAAGCACGGAATAAACATTTTGACCGAAAGCTCAATCAACCACATTGAGAAAACCCCAGAAGGCTTAAAATTAACTCTGTCGGGAACATCCGAAGAAACGCTAATAGTAGACGCGCTGTTGTGCGCTACCGGGCGTCAGCCTAATTTAGACAAATTGGGTTTAGAAAATGCGGGAGTAGAAACAGATAAAGGTGCGATCGCAGTTACGAAAGACAGCCGTACCAGCCAGCCACACATTTTTGCTGTCGGAGATTGCACCAACCGGATTAATTTAACACCAGTTGCGATCGCCGAAGGACGCGCTTTTGCAGACACTGAATTTGGCAACAATCCGAGAGCAATTACTCACGAAAATGTCCCCTCAGCGGTATTTTCCCAGCCGGAAGCGGCTACAGTCGGCTTAAACGAAGTGCAGGCTAGAGCAAAGTTTCCCGACTCAATTAAGTGCTACACAGCCAAGTTCCGGCCGATGTTTCACGCTTTGACAGGTGCAGACGAGAAAACTTTTGTCAAGTTAATCGTTGAGACTAATACTGACAGAGTATTGGGCGTGCACATGGTTGGGAAAGACGCGGGCGAGATTATTCAAGGAATGGCGATCGCTGTTAATATGGGAGCTACCAAGAAAGACTTCGACGCGACTATTGGCATTCACCCATCGACTGCTGAAGAGTTTGTTACTCTGCGGTAAAGCAGGGGAAGCAGCCGGGGGTTTAAACCCCTGGCTAATAGCTAAATTAGGTTAAAACCGACTGAACAGCATCTTTTTGATGTTTTGTATAGCAGATTAATGAGTAATTCAACCAAACAAAACAAAATTTTAGCATTCTATCTCGGTCAGCAGCCTGATTCACAAGGTCGGGCGATCGAGGATATTTGGTCGTGGGATTACCAGAAGCTGGAATCCGTGCACAATTACATTCAATGGCTATTTCCCCTGAGAGAAAAGAGCCGCTTTAATTCCAGTGCTCCTACTTTAAATGATGAGGTGATTCAAGCTTTTAGAACAAGTGAAGAGTTGAGAAATCGCTTAGTCCATTCGTTCAAAGTCATGCTGGCATTTTACGGGTTGGAATGCCGCGAAGGGGAAAACGCAGAAATTGTAATTGCCAAATCGGCCGAATATTTGTCAAGAAAAAGAGAGTGGATTGAAAAATTTAATCACAACTACCTGCGGCTGACTAGGATTATCACAAGTTTGACAGAGCTGGGATTGAAAAATTACGCTTTAGCTCTTTTCAAATGTTTAGATGAGATATATAATGAAGACCAAAAAAATATTGGTTTAGAAACTTATACTTATTGGAAAAATGCTGTAAATAGTTAGAACCGATCTTGGGGACTGGTCGCTATAGTCAACCCTACGGCCCACAAGAAAACTTAATTTTTGTGGAACGGGTCGGAGAACTTGTTCAGACCCACGGCTCTCAATCTGCTGTATGGGTTTTGGAAGAGGCCGGAAAGCCTGTTACTGACCTTGGTGCAGTTTTCCGCCCCAGACCGATTAATGCTCAAAATAATATTTTAAATAATTTGAACCTTTTTCGAGATCGTCCTGTCTAAACACTTCAGATAACGAACTGGTGGGGGAGACTTCACAGGTGTTAGGTGTGTCAGCCAATGTTTTAACCGATGACTGTTCCGACTCGGACTTAGTTGCTCAATGTTTAAAGGGCGATCGCACTTGCTTTCGCTACCTTTACCAACGCTACCAACACAAAGTCAGGTCAACCCTTTATCAACTCTGCGGCCCGTCGCTTCTTGACGATTTAGCACAAGAAGTATTCTTGCGAGTCTGGAAAGGATTGCCCAAACTCAAGCACCAGGAAAACTTTTCTACTTGGCTTTATCGAATCACTTGGAATGTGGCTTCCGACCAAAGACAAGCATTTGCTAAACAGCATTCTTTTGACTCCCAACTCAAAAATCAAGAAACAATGGATCGGGTTATTCTTAAAGATAACACATCGGACTTGATGCAGTTGCACTATCAAGATTTAGTGCAGCGGGGGCTGGAGCAATTGAGCTTTGAACACCGCAGCGTTTTGGTGCTGCACGACTTAGAAGACATCCCGCAAAAAGAAGTAGCCCTAATTTTGGGACTGCCTGCGGGAACCGTCAAATCTCGCGTGTTTTATGCCCGAAATGCTGTGCGGCAATTTTTGCAAAAAGAAGGTGTCAGCGAGCTATGAATAACCCAAGCAGCGACCAAGAGTTAGTTAATTTCTTGAAGCGACATCGCCCCAATATTCCTGAAGCTGTACCAGATTTAGAGCAAAAAATTCTAGCAGCAATCGAAAGTAACCAGGCGAGTGTTTTCCATGAAATCCACCGCCCAAAAACGCGATTAAGTGTCTCAGCTAAGTCTGAGGACAGCTTAAAAATATCCTCTGTTTCTAAGTGGGCTTTATCGTCTGCGATTGCTGCTAGCCTGCTAGTTTTTTGGTCTGGCTACCGTCCGCTTGAGACTGCACAATTGCGAGATAAGGAAACTGCTCAACTAGAAGCATTTTTAGTTACTAACTGGGAGGGTGTACTTCATGATTCTCCCCAAGAAAGTATGACCGATCGCTCACAAACAGACTGGTTGACTTTCAGCCCTGCTGCTGACAGTCAACCGCCAACAAATAAGTAATATCAAAGAGGCAATTTTCATGTCAATTCGTCGTATATCTGCCCTAGCCGTTTTAATGCTGACTCTCGGTAGCACAGCCGCAGCAATAGCAGTTCCTAATCCCCTAGAACCCGAAACACTTGCACAAAATCAGCGACCAAATCGACCTGCGGGCAAGGAAGGTGGGATGTTCGAGAAACTGAATTTAAGCGCAGATCAAAAGCAGCAAATGCAGGCAGTTCGCGATCGCTACAAAGACCAAGTTTCCCAGCGGATGCAAGCAGTCCGCCAAGCCCGACAAGAATTGGAAACAATGATGTCGGGCATGGCAAATGCTAGCGAAATACGCGAAAAACACCGTCAAATAGTCGGATTGAGACAGCAGTTGGAAGAGGTGCAATTTGAAAGTACACTGGCAATGCGAGAAGTCCTCACTGCCGAACAGCGCAGCCAATTAGCTCAACTGATGCAGCAGCGCCGACAAACGGCTAGAAATAGGATGCAAAATGGTCAAAAACCGCAGTAGTTGACGAGGATTTTTGAGTGAATCGCCGGGTGTTTACGCACTCTGCGATTCATTAGTTCAAGCTCCCAATCTGGGAGCTTGAACTTTTGCAGGTAAGCTATAAATTGGAGTTTTGAGGCAGGAGTTAGAAGGAAACAGGAAGAAGAAAGAAGTCATAAGAAGTGTTTTTACAAATATGAGATGCTTTCCCAGATTCATGGAGTAAATCTAAAATCTAAAATCTAAAACCGAATTACCCCTCTAGCTGGGGCGAAACGTTAGCTTTCATGCTGGTTCCGTCGCCTAATGTAAAGGTGTGGGTTGAGATTTTACCCTCCAGCATGATATCATCATGCTGCTCTATTTGGTTTGTTAATTTAGACTGGCTTTTAATATAGAATTTACTAAATGAACTGCCGAGAAGGCAGAAACTACAGAGGTGAGAGAAAGATCCAATTAAAAATTTATTGATATGAGTACAATTTTTTATTAAACCGGAGCTATTGAAATGAGATTGTTAAAACCCTGGCGTTTAGTTTTATTAAGTCTAGTTTTTGGGATGGCTGTAATTTTATCAAATTGCGGCACTCCTTCAAACACGGTTAGCAATAATTCTCCAACTACGCCAACTCCTGCTGCGGTTCCGGCTGGGGCTTTAGTTTACGGTGCGGGCGGGCAACCGGTCAATCTGGAACCGGGAAATATTACTGATGGCAATTCGGTGATTGCGATCGACCAAATTTACAATCGCTTGACTGATTTCAAACCGGGAACTGTGGAACTTGAGCCGAGTCTCGCTACTGAATGGTCAAGTTCTACAGATGGAAAAACTTGGACTTTTAAGTTGCGTTCCGGGGTTAAGTTTCACGACGGTACGGATTTTGACGCAGAAGCTGTTAAGTTTAATGTGGAGCGCTGGTGGGATGCAAAAAATCCTAACGGTTATCGAGAATCTGGCAAAACTTATCAAATTTGGAAGGATTTTTTTGGTGGCTTTAAGGGAGATAAAAATTCCCTGGTAAAAGATGTGGGAGTTGTTGATAAGTCTACCATTAAGTTTGTTTTAAATCAACCTTTTGCTGCTTTTCCCTCGGCGATTGGGTCTGGTTATTTCGGGATGGCGAGTCCGGCGGCGGTGAAAAAAGCGGGTGCTAAATACGGCACTCCGGGGTCGGTCGCGGTGGGTACTGGGCCTTTTATGTTTAAGGAATGGCGATCGGGCGATCGCATTGTTTTGGAGAAAAATCCGAATTATTGGAAAACTGGCGCGCCAAAAGTCAATCAATTGGTAATTCGTTTTGTTGATGATCCGGCGGCGAGACTGGCTCAGTTGCGAGCAGGACAACTTGATTTTACTGTGGATTTAACACCGGATCAACTGAAAGAAGTTCAGGGAGATCCTAATTTAGAAGGTGTTGTGCGACCTTCTTTTAATGTCGGTTATTTAGCCTTAAATCCGAGTTACGAACCTTTTTCAAAACCGCAAGTCAGGCGGGCGATCGCCCAAACAATTAACAAGCCAGCAATAGTCAAAGCTTTCTGGGGAGAACTCGGAAAACATGATTCACAATTTCTCCCGCCTGCGCTGAATTGGGCGGCGTCTAATCGAGTTAAAGATTATGAATTTAACCCGCAGCAAGCTAAAGCAATGCTGGCGAAAGCCGGTTATCCGAACGGTTTTGATTTAGATTTGTGGTATATGCCTGTCAGCCGTCCCTATTTTCCCACGCCGAAGCCGATTGCTGAGGCTTTGGCGGCGGATTTGAGCGCGATCGGGATTCGGGTAAAATTGCTCACAAAGGATTGGTCTGCTTATTTAGCCGATCGGCTCAAACCTCCCGGATTTCAAGCTTTTATGATGGGTTGGACAGGAGATTATGGCGATCCAGACAATTTTTATTATCCTCACTTCGGGCCGGGTTCGACGGCGGATTTGGGAAATTGGAAAAATCCGAAAGTTCTGGAACTTTTGGATCGGGGGAGGGCGAGTGGAGATAAAGCAGCTAGGGCGAAAATTTATGCGGAAGTTAGCGAGATTTTGCATGAGGAAGCTGTGCGTTTGCCGATCGTACATTCACAGCCGCTTTTAGGGAAACGCAAGAATATTCAAGGTTGGATTCCGAGTCCTTTGGGGTCGGAGTCTTTTGAAGAAGTGAGCAAAAATTGAGAAGTTAGAGCGAAATTTACCCTACAGATAGAGTTTATGCGTCCAGGACTGTTTTAGAGGAAAGTGAAGTCGGCAGCATTAATTTGACTCGCCGATATCGCGATCAGAGATGCCAAGATTTCTCCTGTTGGGACAAACCGGATTAAAGTTGCACTGTTACTTTGAGTAATTGCCAATTGGGAGAAGGTAATACCGCTAGCAAGTATCAGCAAATCTTTGTCGTCTTCAAAGTCTAAAATGGTATCCGTTCCAGCATCAAGTCCTAAGAGGACTCGATCGCTCCCCAAACCTCCAATTAAACAATCATTTCCCAAGCTGCCAAATAGTGTATCATTTCCCTGACCGCCGTAGAGAGTATCATTCCCTTCACCGCCAATGAGACTGTCAGAAGCGCCATCGCCAAATAAAACATTCTCACCGTTCCCCACAAGCAAAGTATCATTGCCCTTGCCACCGTAAAGAGTATTATCCCCGTTGCTACCTTCGAGAAAATCATTTCCTTGATGACCCTGCATCCAATCATTGCCATCAATACCACTGAGGGTATCGTTTCCCTGTTTACCGCTAATGGTATCGTTGCTGCGATCGCCTGCAAGGATATCGTCGCCATCAGTACCGATAATTGGATCAGAATTGGACTGCGTTGGTGTCGGTGTGAAAGATGGCGTTGGTGTTGATGTCGTATTGGGCGTTGGAGTGATTGAGGGCGTTGGTGTGGCCGTAGGAGTTGGTGTGAAAGTAGGCGTCGGCGTTGTTGTGGGAGTAGGCGTCGATATTAGTATCGGTGTTGGTACTTGTACTGGTGTGACTACCTCTGTGATTGTGCCTAGTTTAGCAATCCAAATATCTTGACCGCCTGCATTTGCACCTCCCAAAGCGCCGTTAGTTTGTCCCGTGAGATAGAGATGGCCAGCGCTATCGACTGCTAAATCTGAGGAAGAGTCAGATTCAGCAGTCCCGAATTGCTTCAGCCACAACTGGTTGCCATTGCTGTCGTACTTAGTTGCCCAAATATCTTGACCGCCTGCATTCGTGCCTCCCAAAGCGGTGTTGGTTTTTCCCGTCAGGTAGAGATTGCCAGCGCTATCAACTGCTAAGTGTGAGTGGGTGTCTGAGAAGGAGTCAGAGCTCGCAGTCTGGAATTGCTTCAGCCACAACTGGTTGCCATTGCTATCATACTTGGCTGCCCAGGTGTCAACATCCGGTGGAGAGCTTTTTGAATAGTCATAGTTGGCGCCCGTCAGATAGAGATTACCAGCGCTATCGAGTTCTAAGTCTGAGGAAGAGTCAGAGTCAGCAGTCCCGAATTGCTTCAGCCACAACTGGTTGCCATTGCTGTCGTACTTGGCTGCCCAAATATCGTTCCCGCCTGCATTGGGTCCCCCCAAAGCGCCGTCGGTTTCTCCCGTGAGGTAGAGATTGCCAGCGCTATCCACCGCTAAATCTGAGGGGGCTGTGATTTCTGGGTAGTCAGAGTCAGCAGTCCCGAATTGCTTCAACCACAAGTGATTGCCATTGCTGTCATACTTGGCTGCCCAGGTGTCAACATCTGGTGGATAGGCTTTTGAAAAGTTATAGTTTGTGCCCGTCAGATACACATTGCCACTGCTGTCCACTTTTATGTCATCGGAAATGTCGTGGGTGCCAGCATTGACATCCTTCAACCACAACTGGTTGCCGCTGTCGTCATACTTAGCTACCCAAGCGCTTTTGGGGCCTCCACCTCCACCTGAAGTGGTATAGCCACTTGTTCCTGAAATGTAGACATTGCCGACACTATCCACAGCGAGGTCTGAGGGAGAGTCATCAAAGTTTCCTAAAGCGAACTGCTTGAGCCACAACTGGCTGCCTGTGCCGTCATACTTAGCTACCCAAGCGTCGTATTTGTCAAAAGATCCCAGTGGTGAAGCGGCAGCAGTGCTTCCTGTCAGGTAGATATTGCCAGCACTATTCACTTTATTTTCTGTCGCCAAGTTATTCCCTAACTGCTTGAGCCATAACTGACTGCCACTGCTGTCATATTTGGCTACCCAGGCATTTGTACTTGGATTGGTGCCACTCAAAGGGTCAAAGGTACTTCCTGTCAGATAGACATTGCCTGCACTGTCAAGTGCTGCGCTCTGGAAGAGATCGTCCTTGGGTGTGCCGAATTGTTTGAGCCATTCAAAGTTAGGCGCTAGTTTTCCAATAGTCAGTGTGGTTTCAGAGATTGTACCTGCGATCGCGCGTGCTGATATTGTTGAGGAAGGCATAATACACCTCACAAATTAATTTCTGTCACAAAATGCGTATATTCCGGTTAAAGGTGCGATCGCTCGTTTTTATCAAGTGCTAGTGCGATCGCCTGCAAGATTTACCCCAAAAGAAAATCAATCTTACAACAGCCTATGTCTGCGTAAGTATGTGCGTAAGTATGTCACTGTCGATCCAAAAGTCTTCTCTTTGGTTCCTCATACTTTACATAAATTTACTTTTTGATTCATATTTTTGTTCTCAAATCTCAAATCTCAAATCTAATTATGGCTAAATATATTCTTAAACGTTTGCTAGGACTATTTCCAGTCCTTTTCGGCATCACTCTGCTAGTATTTACTTTTTTGCATTTGATACCGGGAGACCCAGCTACAGTGCTTTTGGGAGAACGGGGAACTCCCGAACAGGTGGAAATTTTGAAAGCGAGATTAGGTTTAAATCAGCCTTTACCTTTGCAATATTTGGCTTTTTTATGGAGTTTAATCCGCTTCGATTTAGGAAATAGTATTATTAGCGGTATTCCGATAATTGATGAAATTAGAAGTCGCTGGCCTGCTACTTTTGAACTGTCTGTGGTGGCGATGTGGGTGGCACTTGTTATCGGAATTCCGGCGGGAATTTTGGCTGCTGTTCGGAAAAATAGCTGGCTGGACAATCTCGCGATGAGTGGTTCGTTAATTGGCGTATCTTTGCCAGTGTATTGGTTGGGATTGATGTTGATTTATTTGTTTGCTGTTTATCTGAAATGGCTGCCTCCAAGCGGCCGGATTAGTGTAGATTTGGGGTTTGGTTTTAAGTCAATTACGGGTGTTTATGTTTTGGATTCTTTGCTGAGGTGGGATTTGGTGGCTTTGCGAGATGCGATCGCCCATTTAATCCTGCCAGCTTTGACTTTAGGAACTATTCCTCTGGCGATTATAGCTCGCATCACTCGTTCTGCAATGCTAGAAGTGCTTTCTCAAGATTACATCCGCACTGCGAGGGCGAAGGGATTGCCTGAATATTGGGTAATTTTGAAACACGCTTTGAAAAATGCGTTTTTGCCAATTGTCACAACTATCGGTTTGCAGTTCGGCACTCTTTTAGGTGGCGCTATTTTGACTGAAACGATTTTCTCGTGGCCGGGAATTGGTTCTTGGATTTACACGGGTATTCTGACGCGGGATTACCCAATTGTCCAAGGAGGAGTAATTTTTGTGGCTGTGACTTTTGTACTGATTAATCTGGCGGTTGATATTTCCTATGCTTTTTTCGATCCGAGAATTCAGTACCGTTAATTAAAACTAAATTAAACAAGAAATGCTTGTTTAACATCCGGACGCAGCAGGTAGTAAATGCTAGCCACTGCAAAACCCAGGGTTAAAAAATTAACGGCTGCACCTGCGCTGCCAAACATTTTAGCAATTTGCGCGAGGGTGGCGATGACATGGATAATTAATGTTCCCGTCCAAGCCCATTTTTTGAGTTGAAACAAACCCCATGTTAAGATTAAGGAAATAATTCCGATAATTAGAGCTATCGTCGCAAAAATTGCAATGAAGCCGCCGATTACAGTGCCAACTCTCGCCCCGCCGACAGCCGCACCGAGACCGCCAAAAATGCCAGCAAAAAGTAAGATGAACAAGCCGTCAAGGAGGCTGAATACGCCGCTAATTAGCTGCAAAATTGCCAGAACTGTAACGCTTTGAGGACGATTCATTATTTTGATTTTTCCTTTTTAACGAGTTTGAAAAATATTTTAACCTGTTGTGGACACGGCGCGGATATGTATTCAGGACTTAGGCACCGCTACCAGTGAAACCGGGTTTATGAGAATAAGTCTGTCCATACTCTGTCGTTACGAGCTTAGCACTGGCCGATCTCGTTGCGATCGCTAACACGAGTCCGCAATGACCTAGTGACGATCTATCGCCCCCTGCCATATCTGCCTTTGTTGCTGGTGAGAAGCACGATCCGAGATCCTACAAACAATATTATCTGCTAAAATATATTTTTATTTACCAGCAGCCAGAAGCGATTCTGTTTAGACCCACCTCTTTTAGCTGAAAAAACTTAACATTATTTAATAAATTGCAAAGATTAGCTATAATTGTTTACAGGTGCTGGTTGGGGAACTTTTTTAAGTTCACCCGATCGGATGAGTCTGAAAGACGATGCCAAGCATCAGCAAAAATTTTACCTTTAAGGTAATCCTGAGATTAAATTAGGTGAGTCGGTATGATCGTTAGCCCTAAAAAGGAAACTGCTCAGGTCAAGGTGGAAGATACTCAGACTGTAGACACCAAGGCCGCAGAGACTAAAATTGCAGATAACAAAATCGCCCAAAAGCAGTCTCCGAAGAAACCCGCGCGCAAACCGCAGCGGTGGGCAATTGGGTTGGTTGCAGCCGGGTTGCTAGCTGTACCGACCACTATATATGTAGCAAAAAGTCGATCGCAGCCGAAAGTAGATGCGATCGCCACTATGACAGTGCCGGTGGAAGCGCAAAACCTCACGGTGCGGATCACGTCCAGCGGGACGGTGCAGCCGGTACAGCGCGTGAATCTCAGCCCCAAAGGATCGGGGCGCATAGCAGAATTGTTTGTAGAACAGGGCGATAAAGTCGAAGCAGGACAAATCGTTGCCCGCATGGAAAGCCGCGATGTAGAAGCTCAACTCGCTCAAGCTAAAGCCCGCGAAGCCAGCGTGCGAGCAAAACTCGCCAAAATCGAAGCCGGAAATCGATCGGAAGACATCGCCAGCGCCCGAGCGCGCTTAGAGCAAGCCGAGGCCAGTCTGGCACAAGTCCAAGCCGGTAGTCGCGTTGAAGAAGTGGCAGGAGCCAGAGCCCGCTTGCAGCAAACTCAAGCAGGCTTGCAGCGACTGCGAGCCGGCAGCCGCGTTGAAGAAGTCAGCCAAGCGCGAGCTCGTTTAGCCCAAGCTCAAGCTCGTTTAGCAGACGCTCAAACCGGCAGTGTCAAACAAGAAATTGCCCAAGCACAAACGCAAATTGACTCGAGTAAAGCCCAAGCCGAACTAACAGCTCAACGGGTGGAACGCAATCGACCGTTAGTGGAAGAA
The DNA here is from genome assembly GCF_036701385.1 of Microcoleus sp. Pol12B4. Lineage (NCBI taxonomy): Bacteria > Bacillati > Cyanobacteriota > Cyanophyceae > Oscillatoriales > Microcoleaceae > Microcoleus > Microcoleus sp. Pol12B4. The sequence continues at coordinate 29,078 of NZ_JAUBQR010000054.1, forward strand.
GGTGCTCTGGCTAAAGATAAACTGGATGAATTAATTAAAGAAAATCGTACTGCACAAGCTAAATTAATAGAATCTCAAAGACGCCTGCAACAACTACAAGAAAGTCGGGAATCGCAAATTCAGCAACTGCAAGCTGCTGTGCAAGTCGAGCAGCAAGCATTGAACCAGTTGCAAAACGGCACGCGATCGGAAGAAATTGCTCAAGCCGAAGCAGAAGTCGCCGAAGCTAAAAGCAAATTAGCGCAGCTAGAAAACGGCAACCGTCCCGAAGAAATCGCCAAAGCCGAAGCAGCAGTTGCTGAAGCAAAAAGCCAATTGACCGCACAAGAAAACGGTTCTCGCCCGGAAGAAATAGCTCAAGCTCAAGCTGAATTAGCCGAAGCTCAAGCTCAAGTCCGCTTTCAAGAAGTGCAGTTAGAAGATACGAAAGTTCGCGCTCCTTTTGCTGGAATTATTACCCAAAGATATGCCATCCAAGGAGCTTTTGTAACTCCCGCAACTTCTGCCTCGGAAGCTACTTCGGCAACTTCGACATCGATTGTCGCTTTAGCTAGAGATGTGGAAGTTTTGGCGAAAGTCCCAGAGGCTGATATCAGTCAAATTAAACCGGGCCAAGAAGTTGAAATAGTTGCCGATGCTTATCCAGATAAAGTGTTTAAAGGCAAGGTTAAATTAATTGCGCCGGAAGCTGTTAAGGAACGGGATGTGACGCTATTTCAAGTGCGAGTTGCCATTGATACGGGCAAAGAGTCGCTGCAATCGGGGATGAATGTAGATTTGAGATTTGTAGGTCAAAAGCTGAGCAATGCTTTAGTTGTGCCGACTGTGGCAATTGTGACTAATAAAGGTCAAACGGGTGTCCTAGTTCCCGATGAGAAACAGCAGCCGAAGTTTAAGCCTGTTACTGTTGGATCGACTATTGGCAACAAGATTCAGATTTTAGAGGGTGCAGCAGCGGGCGATCGCGTTTTTACCGAACTTCCTCCAGGTAAAAAACTAGAGGATATCATCAAGAATCAAAAGTAGTCATTTGAGTGCGATCCTCTCGCTCGCGAGTCATTAGTATGGTGCGCAATGCGCACCTTACCCAATTACCACTTCCTTAATTTAAAATCTAAAATCTAAAATCTAAAATTCAAAATCGAATTATGGATATTGTTGAAAGCGTCAAAATGGCCGTCACAACTTTGATGGCAAACAAGCTTCGCAGCACCTTGACGATGTTAGGAATTATCATCGGCAATGCTTCGGTAATTTCTATGATCGGTATTGGGGAAGGAGCTCAAACATTTATCGAAGGACAAGTTAACTCTCTGGGATCAAACTTGCTATTTATTATTCCCGGAAGTCCTGAAGCGCAAACCCGCCCGGTGATTCCGCCCCAGACTTTAGTAGTGGAAGATGCAGAGGCTATCGCATCTCAAGTTGCTTCTGTACAAGAAGTCGCACCAACTCTCAATGATAGTCAAATCGTTACCTACCGCAACAAAAATGTCTCATCTTCCATTGTCGGAACTACCCCAGAATTTCTGACTGTCAGAAGTTTTGATGTTGGTCAAGGTCGTTTTTTAAGCAAATTAGATTTAGAAAGACAAGAAAATGTGGTTGCTTTAGGATCGGAAGCAGCCGAACAATTATTTGGCAATATACAACCAGTTGGTCAATACATCCGCATCAAAAACTCTACCTTTCAAGTGATTGGAGTCATGCAGGCAAAAGGTTCAAGTTTTGGTGACAATCAAGATATGAACGTCTATTTGCCACTGACAACAATGGCAAACCGTATCGTAGGTCGAGCGTCTCCCTACGGTACAAAAGTAACATTTATTTCGGTGGCGATTAAAGATGAAGCTATGATGCAAGCTGCCCAATTTCAAATAGAAAATCTGCTGAGATTGCGTCATAAAATTACTAAAGAGGATGATTTTACTGTCCGAAATCAGAAAGATTTAATGAAGACGTTGGGCAGTATTACTGGTGCTTTGACGTTGATGTTGGCTTTTGTGGCGGCAATTTCGCTGTTTGTGGGCGGCATCGGGATTATGAATATTATGCTAGTTTCTGTTACCGAACGCACGAAGGAAATTGGATTGAGAAAAGCGATCGGAGCTTCTCAGCAAGATATCCTAATTCAGTTTATGATAGAGTCTGTGATTTTGTCGGCAGCAGGCGGTGCGATCGGCACTGGATTCGGCATCGGCGGCGTGCTTTTAGTCGCTGCTTTTACTCCCCTGCAAGCTAGTGTTTCCCCAGTGGCGATCGCACTTGCAGTAGGTGTTTCCGGCAGCATCGGCCTATTTTTCGGCATTGTACCCGCAAAACAAGCGGCTAAACTAGACCCGATCGTCGCATTAAGAAGTGCTTAAGAAGCCATTAGTCATTGGTTATTTGTTTGTTCATTCAATTAAAAATTTCCAATTCCCAAAAGCTGAATTCCCAATTCCCAATTCCCAAAGTATGAATTTTATTGAAAGCGTCAAAATGGCAGGTCAAACACTGCTAGCTAACAAAACTCGCAGCAGTTTAACAATGATCGGCATGATTGTCGGCAACGCCTCAGTAATTGCGATGATTGGAGTGGGACA
>NZ_JAUBQR010000379.1:0-3091 GCF_036701385.1 Microcoleus sp. Pol12B4
GCCACAATATTTAGCGCCTTGGGATTTTGAGGAAAAGAAATGCCTAACAGTTTCAGGACTTCCAGTCCTGTATTGAGTGCTTCTAACGGTCTATTCTGAGCATTGCAAGACTGGATTTGAAGTTGATAAACATTTACTTTCTCCACTAATTTTTTAGCTTTTTGCACTACAATATCAACCAAACTCTTTGAGTCTTCATAGTTGACGTTTAAGTATTCAGCTTCTGCTTTTGACTCGTAAATTGCTAACGTTAAGTCATAGTGAATTTGCCAACAATCCGCTGGCAATAATTCCATAGCCACCCGGAAATACCTAACAGCAGCTTCATAAGCACTCGCGGCTTTTGCCTTGCGTCCAGCCGTTAAATTTAATCTTGCTAAATCAATTTTTTCTACGGGCTGGCTAATCGTGTCAATTCCGACATTCAATTGATTGACGACATCAAAGATGTTTTCTTCTAGCTTGTCGGGTGGAGTATTCTGTAAAAGTAGTTGACCGATTTTTAAATGGGTGGATTGCTTTTGGTCTTCTGGAATTAGCGAATATGCAGCTTGCTGAACGCGATCGTGCAAAAATTTGTAACTCACCCGCGAAGTGTCTAACTTGAGATTGATTGATTCGGTTCGATCGAAAACTAAAGGAATGCGATAAGAATCGCTCAATGGCAAAATAAACCCTGATTGCAAAGCTGAATAAAGTTCAGTTGCTGTAGTATTAGGTGACTTTTCGCTGACAAGTGACAGCACATCAAGAGCAAATTTATCGCCTACGCAAGCTGCTAATTTCAAGACTTCTTGGGTGGCTGCGGGGAGCTTTTCAATCCGACTGGCTACCAGTTCTACTACACTTTTATCGGTAATTCCAATGGCTTGGATTTCCTCGATACTCCAATCCCAGCGGCCTTTACTTACCTCATTTGTAATGGGATTAAAGTCAAATCTTAAAAGAGAGTCTTGATAAAGTGCTTGGAGTAATTGGGTCAAGAAAAAAGGATTGCCACCCGTTTTATTCCAGATCAACTCGGCTAGATTTGTTACTTTTTCTGTGCAAGCGTTAAGTGTTTCAGTGACTAATTCCGTCACATTTGCTAAATCCAGCGGCTGCAACACGATATTGTTGACTATTGTACCAGTTTTTTCAATTTCTTCTACAGTCTGAATTAAGGGGTGGGTCGGACTAACTTCATTGTCTCGATAGGCACCGATTAGCAACAAATATTCTTGTTCAGGGTCAGTTATCAGTATTTGCATTAACTTTAATGTTGCTGAATCTGCCCACTGCAAATCGTCTAAAAAGATAACTAGGGGGTGTTCTTTTTGGGCGAAAACGCGAATAAATTCTTTGAATACCCGATTGAAGCGATTTTGTGATTCTACAGGGGCGAGTTCGGCGATTTCTGGCTGTTTGCCGATGATCAATTCAACTTTGGGAATTACGTCGGCAATTACTTGGCCATCTGTTCCCACGGCTGTTAAAATTTTAGTTTGCCATATTTCTAATGAAAGTGTACTTTCTGTTAGCAATTGCCGCAGCAATGAGTTAAATGCTTGGATTAAGGAGGCATAAGGAATGTTGCGTTGTAATTGGTCAAATTTGCCGCTGATGAAGTAACCTTTTGACCGGGTAATTGGTTTGCTAACTTCATTTACTACGGCTGATTTACCGATGCCTGAGTAGCCTGAGACTAGCATTAATTCGCTGCTTCCTGATGGGGGCGAATTTTGTTTTAAGGTTGCTGGTTTTTCTGACAAATGGTTGGCTAAACCCGCTCTTACACGTTCAAATGCTGCTAGCAATTCATTAACCTGATTTTCCCGACCATACAATTTTTGGGGGATTAACAATTGGCTGAGAATATCTAAGCGTCCGGGGATGAAGTCGGCAATTCGTCCGGTGGTTTCTAACTGATGCAAAGAAATTTCTAAGTCTGCCAAAAATCCGACTGCACTTTGATATCTATTTTCGGCATTTTTTGCCATCAATTTCATCACTATCTCTGAGATGGCGACAGGTATTTCTGAATTGATTTGATGGGGATATATTGGTTGAACGGCGATGTGACTGTAAACTATTTCTAAGGGATCGTTGCTGCAGAAAGGCAATTTTCCTGTCAGCATTTCATATAATGTGATGCCAAGGGAATAAAAGTCTGTGCGGTAGTCGAGGGTGCGGTTCATTCTCCCGGTTTGTTCTGGTGACATATAGGCTAATGTGCCTTCGACTGAGTTGGGATTGTTAAATTGCGGATTTTCTTTGTTGAGTCTTGTAGCAATGCCGAAGTCGGTGAGTTTTACTTGTTTTGTTTGCGAGTTAATTATAATGTTGCTAGGTTTGATGTCTTTGTGAATAATGTGATGAAAATGCAGGTATTGTAAGGCTTTGACTATTTGGATGGCGATGTTTAAATTTGCTTGTAGGCTCAATGTTTCTGTTTCCAGGAGTTGGGCGAGGGATTGGCCCCCAAAGTCTTCTAAAACGATTCCTAATCCGTGGTTAAATGTTTGGAGACTGATGGCTTTGACGATGTGTTGACTGTCTAAATTTTGGCGGATTTGATATTCGTGTTTGAGCCTGGTAATGGCTTCGAGGGTGGGATATTCGGCTTTGAGGACTTTGAGAATTGCTGGGGGCGCGTCTGTCAGTGTTTCTCCGCGATAGATTATTGTTTCGACGCCTTCGTGCAGAGTAGAAGTTATTTGGTATTTTGATAAGGTTAACATTACTTAAGTTATAAATTACAGGAGCTGATTCTCATTAGCTTAACACTACTTAATCTTGATTTTGTGTGATTCCGATCGTGTATTTTGCGATTCCCAATCACACGGAAGATAGACTAAGTGAAAATGTGGGCTTGCTCGTGAGTGTCAACAAACATTTTAAATGTAACCTCGGTCTTGTGTTTGAGTCCCGAATGCTTTCGCTGCACTGTTTTTCAAGGAGATGGGAGCGATCGCACTGGGCATCAAACCGACAATTAAACGGGTTCTCAATCGCTGACTACCGTAACTTCACAGATAGTAGAAATAGATTCCGGTTCAGGCAAAATACGCACGCGGGCGAATTTTAAACCGCTGACTCCTTGTTGTGATTC
>NZ_JAUBQR010000055.1:0-31381 GCF_036701385.1 Microcoleus sp. Pol12B4
AAGATATTCTCCAGTTTACTAGAGGGAGTACCTAAATTGTTTAGTGAAATCAACATTGCATTTTATTATTGGTATGTATGTAAGTGTTTTCTTCAAAAAGCTTTTTATAAAACTATAGAGAGCTAGTTATAAGTAGGTGATATAGTAACATCCCAATTGCCTACCAAAAACTACTACTCAAATCCTCTTTCCCACATCAATAATATTTACAGCATCTGCATCGCTCAGCATTTATCCGCATTCAGATACATTATATTATGTGGCTTAAAAATCCCAACGCATCCTGATAAAATACCATGATAGCAGTTACCATCAACTTCAATTCCATAGTTAAACTAACCGACGACCAATTTTATCAATTGTGTTGCGAAAACCCCGATGTCAAATTTGAACGCAATGCCAAGGGAGAAATAATCGTTATGCCACCCACAGGAGGAGAAACTGGAAATTACAACTCAGAAATTAATGCTGACTTTGTGATTTGGAACAGACCAACTCAACTGGGAATTTGTTTCGATTCTTCAACTTGCTTCCAACTGCCCAGCGGTGCAAACCGTTCTCCCGATGTCTCTTGGATTTAAAAATCAAGATGGGATGCACTCACTCCCGAACACAAACAAAAGTTTCCTCCCATTGCCCCGGATTTTGTCTTAGAGTTAATGTGGCCAACCGACAGTTTAAAAGATACCCAAGGCAAAATGCAAGAATACATGGATAATCAAGTAAAACTCGGCTGGTTAATCAACCACAAAACCGGGAGAATCGAAATCTATCGCCAAGGACAAGAAATAGAAGTTTTGGAATGTCCAATAGAACTTTCAGGAGAAGATATTTTGCCAGGTTTCGTGCTAAACTTGAAAACACTGTGGCAATAACTAGAAATATTGCATCTATCAGCGTTTATTTGCGTTCCTCTTTCTCGTTCATCTACGGTTAAAAAATACTATGGAAACCAATATAGAAACCACTGCAACCACTGGCTTAACAGCCGAACAACACAAACAGAAAATGCAGCGTCGCCAAGAAGTACAGGCGCAGCGAATCGCTAACTCCTCAAAAGAAAAAGGTTTAATTATAGTCAATACGGGTAACGGTAAAGGGAAAACCACGGCAGCCTTGGGAATGGTTGTGCGATCGCTCGGTCACGGATACCGCGTCGCCATAGTACAATTTATCAAGGGAGCTTGGGAACCCGCAGAAAAAGCCGTGTTTCAACTCTGGGAAAAACAGTTAGAATTCCACGCAATGGGGGAAGGCTTTACCTGGGACACCCAAGACCGCGATCGAGATATCGAAATAGCTCAAAAAGCCTGGGAAAAATCCCTAAATTTCATCTGCAATCCCGAATTTAAATTAGTTCTTCTAGATGAAGTTAATATAGCATTAAAACTAGGTTATTTGCGGGTAGAGCAAGTAATCTCCGGGTTAGAAAAAAAACCAGAACAAACCCACATTATTTTAACAGGCAGAGGCGCGCCAGATGCACTAATTGAACGAGCCGATTTGGTGACAGAAATGACATTAGTTAAGCATCCATTCCGAGAACAAGGTATTAAAGCTCAACCAGGTATTGAGTATTAATGTTTTTTGCAGTCAGGACTTTTTCACCAATCTCACATCTAAAATCTTAGATATATCCTATGCTGGCAACGTTAAAGTAAAAGTTGACCCCTTGCCAAACTCGCTACTCACAGTAATTTCTCCCCCCAGCATCTGAGAGTATTTCTGCGCTATGGCTAAACCCAAACCCGTACCTCCGTACTTGCGGGTAGTCGAAGCATCAGCTTGCGTAAAAGGTTGAAATAACTTTTGTAGCTGTTCAGGAGTAATCCCAATTCCCGTATCCGTACACTTAATAATTAACTGTTCTGAATCCCAACTATTCTCGTCATTTTTAATTTTTTCAACGCTGAGTGTAATTGTCCCTTTATGAGTAAACTTAGCTGCATTGCTGAGCAAATTAAATAAAATTTGAGTAAATTTAATTTGATCGGAATACAATTCGCCAATATTATTAGGGCACTCCACATTCAGGCGATTAGTGTTTCGCAAAAATAGCGGTTCAACAGTTCTGGCGACATCTTGAACTGCCTCCGACACGTCAAAAGTTTCTAATTCAAGTTCCGCGTGACCGGCTTCAATCTTAGACAAGTCCAGAATATCATTAATTAAGGAAAGTAAAAGCTGGCCTGAATGGTGAATTCTCTCCAAATCCGACACAAAATTTTCTTCGCCCAAATCTAAAGCCTCTTCTTGCAGAATCTCGCTGTAACCGATAATCGCATTCAGAGGGGTTCGCAGTTCGTGGCTCATGTTAGCCAAAAACTGGCTTTTAGCCAAACTAGCTGCTTCTGCGGCTTCCTTTGCCTTGTAGAGTTCTGCCTCGGCTTGCAAGCGGTCGGTCACGTCGTGAGCCATCACTAATTCAGCATTTCTGCTATCAAATAGCATGGCATAAGAAGTAATTTCAACATCAATAATTGTGCCGTCTTTTTTCTGGTGCTGCCACACACCTGCAAACTCAATACCGGCATCTACTTGGGAGATATTTTCTAGCAATCTCGGCAGCTCTTGGGGGGGACGAATGTCTATAACGGTCATGTTGAGAAATTCGTCGCGAGTGTAGCCGTAGTGCTGGACAGCAGCCTGATTGACGGCTATAAATTCCAGAGTTTCTAAATCGTAAACCCACATCGGATGGGGGTTATTTTTAAACAAAAGTCTGTAGCGTTCTTCGGAAGCTCGCAGTTCGGCTTCGGCTTGCTTGCGCTCAGTAATGTCGCGGACAACCGTGCAAATAATCTCGCGGCCGCCGTAGGAAATCACGCTCCCGCTCACTTCCACATCCACGCAGGAACCGTCTCGGCGGCGGTAGAGAACTTCGCCAATTCTGAATTGTTTGTCCGTCAGCAGCAACTCGATATTGTTGTCAATTAGGTCTTTAGAGTAAGCGATGATATCGTAAATAGTTAGTTGCGAAATGGCATCAGGACTGTAATCGAGCAAGTCTCTAAACGCTGTATTGGCTTCCAAAAGGCGTTTGGTTTGAGCCTCCCACAGGAATATACAATCTGTAGCTTGCTCGACTACGGCTCGGTATCGGGCTTTTTCCTCAAGTTGTTCGCTTTCGGCTTGGGTGATCGCACTCAACATTCCGTTGATAGTATGGGCAAGGTCGGACAACTCGTCTTCGCCCGTCACCGGTAGTCGCACTGAGAGGTCTTGGCTGCTACTGACGCGCTTCACTGCTTTCGCCAAACCGCTCAACCGAGACAGTACAAGACGCTCTAGCAGTAGCAGAGTGCAGCCGACCAACCCAACTCCCACTAACGCTACAGACCCCAGCAGGTACAGCAAACTAATCTGACCTTGCCGATATATTTCTCTGGGGATATCCACCCGCAATAGCAGCGCAGGTTGGTTGTAAATATCCCTGATCAAAGCGTAACCCGCGATCGACTCTTCGCTTAAAGGACGCACCAAAATCGGTTTTTTTTCCGACAGTTTCTCTCGCGCATTCTGAAAGTCTGCAGGCAACCGAGCCTCCTGCACGCTGTGTACGATTAGCGGCAAGCGAGTAATTTTAGAAACCTTCGCAATGCCCGTAGCATCCAAATTGCGCCCGAATATCAGCGTACCTCGGATCGGGCCGGTGCTTTTAGTCGTGAGAATAGGCCGGGAAGTAATCAGTATTGGCCCTGACGGTAGCAGCAGGATACCAGCGAGGCTGCTTTTGGCGTTGGGGTGCTGCAACAGCGGGTCGCTGAGAGAAATGCGCCGTTTTAATGCTTCTGGAACAGGCGTTAGTTTCAGCTTTTGGCTGTCTAAACCCGTACTGTAAACTATTTTGCCAGAAGTATTGACAAATATGGCTATATTAACTCTTATATTAGCCAGCCCTTCTGGAATTAAATTGGAGGCAATGAATTTTGAGTTGCGGTTTTGGATGAAAGTGTAGGTGTCGTCCCAGGACGACCAGTCGGCAAAGCGCGAGTTAAAGTCATCTGCGGTTTGCCCGAACACATTGAGCACTCCCTTGACAACCTGTGTGGCTTCTTGTTCCTCTGCTTTGATCATGCTGCCCAAGAGGATGCTTGAGGAGGCGACATACAGAATGCCAGTCAATCCAGCGATGGTAATGCCAATGATCGATAGTGTTTTCCGACGCAGTTTCATCTTGCCATGTGTGTGGTGTCCGTCCGAAATTCTCAACTCAGGAGCAATTTTACTACTGTTTCCTGAACCCTGACCGAAAGCAATTTGGTCCGGGGGCTCCCGATATATCAGTGAGGTTGCTTTCTTCAAATCTAAAATCTAAAATCTAAAATCTAAAATCGATTGACTGGTGGCGCAGCGCGTGTTTCCTACTTTTCCCACACCTGCTGTTTGTGAGATTCTTTGCAAATACCCAAGATGCGCCGATCGTTGTCGCTGATGGTGGAAATTGGGTAATATTGTTGCAGGTTTACGGAGTAGGGAGAGCGACTGCCGTCGTAACTGTCCACTACTATTAAATTTAACTGAGTTCGATCGCTTGTGCCGTAAAAACAGTAAAAAGCAGACCGAGGCAGGTAAAAAGCGCCGACTACCTTACTCTGCCGCATTTCAAATACAAAATATTCTTGTTTAATTTCCTCTGGCTTGCTCGACTGGCCGTAGAGGTAAATGCCATCTGCTAAACCTGTGCTAGCTGTATCTGGCTCAGGATTTGGCGGAGATTGCGAGCTTAAAACGCCGGATTTGATGTCCGAGTCGTGTGCCCGGCGTGCGGGGAATGCGATGCTCAAGTTACCGGGCCAGAGAGCAAGCACGATCGCGATCGCTTCTAAACTTCGTGTCAATATCAAATAAGTCAAAACCACTCCAGACCCCAAAATTTAAAATAGCTGGTTCCAAACGCCTCTTGTACCAGTTTCACAAAGATTGTAGAGAAACCGGGTATTTTGCTTAATGTTGGCTATTAACTTGAAGGAACGATCGCCCGCCCGATGCCTGAACTTAAATCTAAGATTAGTTGTGATAAATTTTGCGTCCACCCTGATTGGGAAATCCACCCGTCCAATAATACCATTTTAGATTTTAAGTTTTATAGTCTTGGACGCATATACTACGATTTTATGTCCGAAGACAACTTAGTGAACCAATTTCAAACCCTTGATTTAACTTCGATAGTGCGTCAGCCCTGTTTGAGATTAAAGAATGCAGTAATTGGGAATGACCTATTGCCTAATGGTTTGAATCGCTGGCCTACATAAACACTTTTTTTAAACTGGTATAGACATAAAAAAAGTTGAGATTTTGGAAAATCTCAACTTTTTTTAGTGACTAACTAGCCAAGTATTCTCGGACTTGAGATTGCCGGCGGCGCAGGTGGGCAAGGGCTTGATGTTCTAGCTGCCGCACCCGTTCCCGGCTGAGATTTAACCGTTCTCCGACTTTCGCCAGAGACATTTCTGTGCCGTCCTCCAAACCGAAGCGCAGAATTATTACATCTCGCTGCTGGGGGGTCAGTTCTGATATCAAAGTATCGAGGTCTTGCCGCAGCAACTCCGAGGTAATGTAGTTGTCTGGAGATGCAGTTTCGTCTTCTAAGAGTTCTTGCAGTTCAGTATCTTGGTTGTCTCCTACCCGCAAGTCCAAAGAAACTGGATGTCTTGCCATCAGCAGGTATTCCCGAATTTGGGAAGGGTGCAGTTCCAAAGCCGCGGCAATTTCCCCGGGGGAGGGAGACCGGCCCAACTGCTGGGTAAGTTCCCGCTGCACTTTTTTGATTTTGTTGAGTTTTTCGGTGATGTGAATTGGCAATCGAATTGTGCGGGCGTGTTGGGCGATCGCGCGGGTAATTGCTTGGCGAATCCACCAGTAGGCATAGGTAGAAAATTTGTATCCCCGCATCGGGTCAAATTTTTCGACTCCTCGTTCTAAACCAAGGGTGCCTTCTTGAATTAAATCCAAGAATTCCATATTGCGTTTCTGGTATTTTTTGGCGATCGCCACTACTAGCCGCAAATTCGCTTCAATCATCTTTTGCTTGGCCCGCCGCCCTATGTGTAAGATGCGGCTAAGTTCAGGTTCGGTCAACTCCATTTCGGCAGCCCACTCTTGATTCGTCAGATCCCGCTGCCATTCTTTAGCAAGTGCTTGTTTTGCTTCGATTAATTTCATCATTTGCTGCACCTGCTTCCCGAAAACAATTTCTTCTTCTCGGGTTAGCAGGGGTACGCGACCGATCTCGTGCAGATAGGTACGAACCGTATCCGTTGAGGAGTATGGCCGGCTGCCCATGCGATCGGCTTTCACTGTTTTGTTTTTGGGGGTTGTGGTGGACATGGGTGAGTATTGCACTCCTTGTAACAACAGATAAAAAGTTGGTGATACCCTGTCCCACTTGTAAAAGTGGGATAAAGACTGCGACAAAGGGGATGTTTCCCCTCTTGTTTATCGGTGACGATCGGTAGAAGCTTTTTGTTTGGGATTACTTTTGTGCTTGATTTCCAGTAATCGCCGTCGATTTTCCGTAGCTCGCTAGCTTTAACGGCTAGTTTAAGGCGAAGTGAAGCAAGAGTTTAGTTTTCTCAATATTATTCCCAATTTTGAGGATCGTAAAGAGTAAAAACCTCTGTCTTAAGGTCAAGATTCTACATTTTTCCTTAAGGTTTTGAATTCCCTGTTAGTTTTAACTGCCACTCAACTTCACAATACTCATGCAAACAGACTCATGCAATTCGAGGGCTTTGTTTTGCTCTCTGTTCCATCATCGCTTGAAATTTTCTCGCTGCCTAGATGGTGGGATGCGAGATAACCGAACTCGATCGCCGTATTAGATGGGAGTAAGTGTTTAAAATATTTGTTGACATTTTTATTTAAATATGCTAACCAAATTCTGATACGAGTAAGGACAAGGTGTATAAAGGCTGGCTGTTGCCCTGTTTGACTTTCACTGTGCCCCTAGGCTCCATCATCTCCATCATGTTTAAGCTTATGCAAATTTTGGGCAGTTAGGGATGAGGGGTGAGGGGGTGAAAGGGGAAAAGGTTCTGACTGAAAGCTGGGGTCTAATTTTTGTGAGGTTCGATCGCACTTTTTCGTTTATAACTGAGGCAAAAATCTGATATTTCTCTAATTGCCAGCGATCGCCAATTGTTCGCCAAGACTAATTTACAGTAACATTTGCCTAATTTCTGTAATGAATCTAGGAGTTGTCAATCTAAAATCCCAAATCCATTTTTGCAGATTCTGCCTCGGCAAATACTTGTTCATCGGGCATTTCTTGCCAGTCAATATCCCCAATTTCTCTGTAGAATTGCTCGTCATAGGGGCGAGTTTGCACGACTACGGGCATGGGTACGGCGTGTCCCAAAACTAATGCTTGCTGTTTGGAGTCGAGTTTTGCCAAAACTGAACGCAAACTCTGCCCTCCCGAAACGCCAGTAAAAATAGCGTCGATGTCTTTATCATCGTTTAGCAAAGCTGTGATCCGCGTTCCGACTTGCGACATGACTTCGGCATCAATGCCGGAGGGACGCTGGTCTACAATTAGCAGGGTGACAAAGTATTTTCGCATTTCTCGCGCGATCGTACCGAAAATAGTCGATCGCACGATCGCCGGATCGAGAAAGCGGTGAGCTTCTTCAATGGTAATCACCAACGGCTGCGGGCGATCGCACGGATTTTTACTCTGCAAAAACTTCTCTGCTTTCCGCACGTAAGCTTGGTGAATGCGGCGAGTAATCACATTTGCAGCCAACATATACGACAGCAAATCCGAGTGGGAACCGAACTCAATTACTACATTCTTCCCGCCATCCAAACACTGCAAAACTTCAGTTACATAATTTTTCGGACAGCGTTTCCGAATGTATTTCAAATCGTTTAATCGCTCTAACTTTCGCTGCAAAGCCATAATCGAAGACTTATTTCCCCGTTTTTCTTCGCAAAACATTTGGATATCTTCGTTGGTCATTTCCAGCAACTTGTTGATCCAACCACTGCCCAACTCATTTCGCAAAATAATCGCATTTTCGATACTAGCTTCCGACAAATTTAGCTCGCGCTGCACTAGCGCGATGTCTTCCACTTCAATTTGATCGAAACTCAAAAACAACTCTTGAGCGTCGCGGACTCCGCGGCGTTTTGTCGATTCTGGATCAAGGGTATAAATCTGCATTTTATCGGGAAACAACTGCCGCAAACCTTTCACAGTGCTGAACTGTTTTCCTTCCGAAACTGCTTCCCACCCGTACTCCGAGTGCATATCAAAAATTAGATTAACCGCAGCTTGCTTGCGAATAATTCCTGACAATAGCAAGCGCGTCAGAAAAGATTTTCCCGTTCCCGACTTCCCAAAAACGCCGTTGCTGCGTTCCACAAATCGGTCTAAATCCAAGCACACAGCAACGTCCATGTCAATCGGTTTGCCGATCGCAAAATTGCGGCGGTACGGGTCATCTTCCCAGCCAAAAACTGCCCGAAAATCGGTTTCTTTGGCATCAAACACCTGGGAAAAGTGGCTGGGAATAGTTTTGACTGGCAGCAACTCAATATCCGCGCCGGTTTGTGACTCAAAAGAAGCCAAATTTCCTAACGCCAGCTTATTCTCGCGAACTCCGCCGTTTTTCGTAGGGTCGAAAATTGCCTGCTGTTTTTCTCGCTCAGCGGTCAACATCAACATCGGCGACAGTTCGATCGTACCGTAGGTGCTGCTACCGGCTAGCACTGCGAGAAGAAAATCGTCGTCGGGATTGGGAGGATTCGATAAAATGCGGGCGCTAGAAGTTCCGAGAGACACGTCGGTGAGCATACAGAAAAAGTGCGATCGCACCCCCCGCACTACTAGAAATTTCCCCACCCTCATATCTTCCACCGAAACGTCGGCGTGCAGTCGCACTTCTAATCCCTTGCTCAGAGAACCTTGAATAACAGAGCCTAACGGTCGATCCATTTTAGATTTTAGATTTTAGATTGTTAATAATCGAGCAATTTTCGCTGGGCGAGTTTTGATTTTAGATTTTCGATTGTTAACAGTCAACTAATTACCATTCCGATTCTAGTGGCAATTCAAAATAACTCGGACTCAGGTGTACATCGGTCAAATCCGTTTCGCTCAAATAAGCGTCGGTCAAAAATACCCCTTTTAAACTTGCGCCTTTGAGGTTAGTACCTTTCAGGTTAGCACCTCTGAGATTAACTCGGAATAAATGAGCATCGCTCAAGTCTGCCTCAGTTAAATCTGCTCCCTCCAAATTTACTCTCATCAAATCTGCTTTTCGGAGGTCAGCTTCGGTTAACTTAGCGCCGCTGAGGTCAGCTTTTGTTAAGTCTACACCTCTCAAGTCTGCCCCGCTCAAGTTAGCGAACAGCAAAGTAGCTCCCGTGAAATCTGTCTCCCTCAAATCAGCATCCTTTAAATTAGCGCCGCTGAGGTCAGCCCTTGTTAAGTCTACACCCCGGAGGTCAGCAGAACTCAAGTTTACTTGGTGTAAAATTGCCCCACTTAAATCGGCTCCTCTCAAATCTGTTTGCTCTAAGTTTGCACCTTTGAGGTAAGCTTTTTTTAAGCTAGCTCTGCTGAGGTCTACATTTTTGAGATTAACAGAACTTAAGTTAGAACCGCTCAAATTAGCTCCGCTTAAATCTGACCCGTTTAAGTCGGCTCCCGTTAAGTTTACCCCTTGCAGCGATACATTGGGAGCAATTAAATAAGCTCCGCCCAGAGCGGGGTCAATGCCTTCTGAAAACAATGTTTTGTTGCTGTAAACAGCTTTCTCCAAAATCGTGCCGCTCAAACTAGCTTCCCTCAAGTCCGCTGCGCTGAGGTTGGCTCCTGCTAAGTTTGCCCGATCGAGTTTTGCACCAAATAAAATAGCTTTGTATAAGTTTGTCCGCCGCAAATCGGCTCCTTTTAAATCGGCTTCGGTCAAATCTACCATAGCCAGATTTAAGCCAGGGAGCGAAGCATTGGGAGCTAGCAAAAATGCTCCCAGTGCACCCGGATCAATATCATCGGGAAAGATAGTCCGGTTGTTGTATACCGCCTTGTCTAAAATGGCCCCGCTCAACTGAGAACCCCGCAAATCTGCCCCGCTAAGGTTGGCTCTGGTTAAGTTGGCTTCGTGGAAATTGGCTCCAACTAAATTAGCCTTGATCAAACTTGCTTGTTTGAGGTTGGCGCCCGTGAATTCGGCTCCTACGAGATTAGCTTCTCGGAGGACAGCACCAGTCAAATCAGCTCTAGTGAGGTTAGCTAAATTAAGAAATGATTCAGCTAAATCCGCCCCGCTGAGATTAGCACCGCTGAGGTCGGCTTCAATCAAGTCTGCATACCTGAGCATAGCGCCGCTGAGGTTGGTTTCTCGGAGATCCGTGCCTCGGAGGTTGGCCCCCCGGAGTTCCGCACCGCCAAGGTTGGTGCCTTTAAGTGCTTGTCCCCTGAGATCGAGTCGGTGCAGAAAGTCACCAACGTTCATTTCCATATCAAATTCACCCTCTCTATTCCGATACTTTTTTTCCTAACCTTTGAAATCAAGTTAGATATTCTGAAAGTACCTTGGCTGAGTTCTGGTCAAAACCATTGTAATCATCAATAGCCACAACTGGTGCATCTGGTGGATAGTGTTCTGGAATATCGTCAATGGCTACCCAAGGTGAGTTTTCTGCTTGATTTTGTCGAAGATACTCAAGAACTTCCTGGTGTCGTAAATATTTGTGTTTGTGAATATTTTTAGGGTTGAGAAAAGGGGTGAATCCGATAACACGGATAGCGATATCTGGTGAAAATAAGGGCTGGATTACCTCGAAGGGGAATATTTCACGCCAGGAAGATGAAATTACTACTCGCGCATTAGGATAGGAACGAAGGACGTTTTCAAAGTGATTAAGGCAAACTGAATTAAATTTCATTATATCTGTTTGCAAACTCGATGTTTCATGTCTTCTGTCAGGAATAAGTACACCATCAATGTCTAAAAAAATTAACATTAACTAAAAGTCCTAGTGAATAACATAATGAGTATTAATACTGTTTAATAATATAAATGTGCAGCGACGATTCTCTCTCAAGTGTTCGCTACATCGACTTGTTAGACTGCAATCAACATTGTTATTCACTGTTTTTATTGGTGGCTGCTTTCTGACGAAAAGAAAATGCTGGTATCAACAAGTATTATTCTAAAATTCACAGTTTTTCTTGGCTTCTGCCTTCCCCCCTGATGGGGTAGGGGGGTTGGCTTCTACCTTCTGCCTTCAGGGAAGAGGAGCAAAACTGTAGATTTTTTGAGGTTCGAGCCGATCGCAAATTCCGGTTAATTCCGACAAAAGGAATGTCTCGCGATCGAGCTGGACTTGCAGGGTTTTGAGCGGATCTCCTCCGGAGGAAACCATGAATTCTAATGTTTGCAAATTCGGCTCAGTGCTGATTTCGCCCAGAATTTTGCCGATCGCCCTGACGTAAGGATGGTTTGGCTCTCTGTACCAGTCGGGGGCTGCGAGTCCGGCTTGATCGAAGCCTAGATGAACGATGAGGGAGCCTTCTCCGAAAAGGGCTATTCCCACCGGCCGCGCTTCTTCTTGCAGCAGCAAGTGCTGGTTAGCCGCCAAATGCCGCAGTTTTTCGAGGTGTTCGTACCGATCTTGGATGGCGGCAGAATCTTCCTCTTTTCCTTCTGTTTTCTGGCTTCTATTTTCTGCCTTCGGTTCCTTCCACTGAATCGCGACTGTTAGTAAATAAGTTTGCAACAGCATATGACCGAGTTTTTCGGCTTTTGTTGCCAGATAGATCGAGTTGTAATCTGTGGCTTCAATTAGTAAGGGGACGCGATCGGCTACTTCAATGCCGTAACCTTTTAACCCTGCAATTTTGCGCGGGTTGTTGGTAATCAACCGAATTTTTTTAACTCCCAAATCGTTGAGCATTTGTGCTCCGACGCCGTAGTTCCGCAAGTCGGCGGGAAATCCCAACCGTTCGTTGGCTTCTACTGTATCTAATCCCAAGTCTTGCAGCGAGTAAGCTTTTAGTTTATTTACCAATCCAATGCCCCGACCTTCTTGGCGCAAGTAAACTATGACGCCTGAACCGACATTTTCGATCATTTTCAGTGCGGCTTGCAGTTGCATCCGACAGTCGCAGCGCAGGGAACCCAAAGCATCGCCGGTCAGGCATTCGGAATGCACCCGCACCATCACGGGTTTGTCTTTAAATTCTGCCGGGTCGCCCTTGACAACGGCGACGTGTTCTGAGTTGTCTTGAGTGTCGCGGTAGGCGTAAATCATAAAATCGCCGAATTGAGTGGGCAATTTGGCGACGGTTTCGCGGCGGACAAATCGATCGTGCTTGAGTCGGTAGCTAATTAAGTCGGCAATACTGATTATTTTAAGGTTGTGGAGTTTAGCGTACTCGATTAATTCGGGTAACCTCGCCATCGAACCGTCGGGGTTTTGAATTTCGCAGATGACGCCGCTGGGATACAGACCCGCGAGTCTGGCGAGGTCAACCGAAGCTTCGGTGTGACCGGCGCGTTTGAGGACGCCACCGTCGATCGCCCGCAGGGGGAAAATGTGACCGGGACGCCGCAAGTCTTGAGGTTTAGTGTCCGGGTGGATGGCTACTTGGATCGTGCGGGCTCTGTCTTCGGCGGAGATGCCGGTACTGACCCCGTTGACTGCATCGATGCTGACGGTGAAGGCAGTTTGGTTGTTGTCAGTGTTTTTGCTGACCATCAGGGGCAATTCCAGGCGATCGAGCCTTTCGCCACTCAAGGCCAGACAAATCAAACCCCGCGCATTCACGGCCATGAAATTGATGTTGTCGGGGGTGGCGAATTGGGCGGCACAAATCACGTCGCCTTCGTTTTCGCGATTTTCGTCATCGACTACTACCACCATGCGACCTGCTTTGAGGTCTACGAGGGCGCTGTCAATTGAGTCAAATTGAAAGGATTGAGTTGAGGTGTTGTTATTTGTCACTGAGGAGTTCAAGCTATAAACAGTAATGTTATGGAAATAGAAGGTATTTGTGATTGTAACCTTTTGTTTCCGGCAGGGCGATTCCCCTGTCCAGATGAGTTTGACAATCTTTTTAAAGTCACTTACTATAATTATTGCATCTTGTCAACAAAATCTCTCCCCAATATTTCATGAGCTTGAGTGAGATCGCGAATATTTTAGGTAAACCGTACTTCCAAGCTCCTAATTGCTTAATTTATAACATGGATTGTTTGCAAGCCTTGAAGCTGCTGCCCGATCAATTTGTAGATTTAACCGTTACCAGCCCGCCTTATAACATCGGCAAGGAGTACGAAAAATTCTTGGTGTTAGATGAGTATTTAAACTGGTGCGAGCAGTGGATAGCGGAGGTTTACCGGGTAACGAGCGCTCGAGGAGCGTTTTGGCTGAATTTAGGTTATTTGTCAATTCGCGATCGGGCAAAAGCAATTCCGATTTCCTACCTGCTTTGGGACAAAGTGCCTTTTTATCTGATTCAAGAAGTTGTCTGGAACTACGGCGCGGGAGTTGCGGGCAGCAAGTTCTTTTCACCCCGCAATGAAAAGTTTCTCTGGTATGTAAAAAATCAAGATAAGTATACATTTAATTTGGATGAAGTACGCGACCCAAATGTGAAATATCCGAATCAGAAAAAGAACGGCAAGATTAAAGTAAACTTAAAAGGCAAAAATCCGACGGATGTTTGGCAGTTCCCAAAAGTTACGTCGGGGAAAAACCGAGCTTCCAAAGAACGCACGCCTCACCCCGCTCAATTTCCTGTTGCTGTTGTCGATCGCATCATCAAGTCTGCATCGAATTTAAACGACATTGTTTTAGATCCGTTTATGGGTTCCGGGACTACAGCAATTGTGGCTCTGGGTTTGCAGCGACAAGTTATTGGATTTGAAATTAAGGCTGATTACTGTGAGATTTTGGCTAATAGAATCGATAATTTTTTGATGGACAAGGAACTCAGAGAAGCACAGTTATCTTTATTCTAAAGTTGGTAATTGCAGCAATTTATAACGTTCAACAGCAGGACTTAATTTCGCTTGCTGCCCAGTTGCAGCGGCTTGACCTTGCCAATCTTCTCGGTCTAACCATCCAAATCTGACTAAATTAATCTGCGGTAGTTGTGAGCCTTGAATGTTTTTGTTGAATTTCTGAAAATTAACAACAAGATAATAGCCCGATTTATTCTTCTTTCCTTCTATACCAGTAGTGCTTAGTTGAGTATAACTGCGATTTCCATATGTATTACGATTACTTGAAGAAGTTTTAATCTCGATCGAGAAGCAATCATCTAGAAGACAGACCACATCTTTTTCAGTAGCAGTTTCTTCGCGACGCCAAACTTCTGGGTATCGCCTAGTCAATTCTAATGGGATGAGTTCGTGCAAAAAATAGCCCATAATTTGGGGGCGGGGAAATAAATCTACACCTATTTTATAGTTTTTGCTGGTTAGATTAGATTCAAATATTTCTCGCCACACTTGAATTACTACTTCATATATTTCGTTGGGGCTAAGTGGATGTATCTCTATCAGTTCCCGCGTTTTTACTGCCCAATCTTCTGTGCCAAGCCCCGCATAAGGTGAAGTCATTTACTCTATCCCCTCCAACAATTTGCTTAGCGGTACTTCTAAAGCTTTAGCTAGACGCACAATATTGAGAAGTGCAACATTTCTCTCGCCACGTTCAATGCCGCCAATGTAATTTCGATGCAGTTCTGCTAGTTCAGCTAACTCCTCTTGGCTTAGCCCCCTAGCTTTTCTCAATTTCCGAACTTGTTCGCCAAATATTTTAAGCTGATAATTTTTTGTCACGCCAAAAATATAAAGCTTATAAGTGTTTCACATCTACACACTATGAGTGTTAAATTGAAAAAACGCTTTAAATCTACACACTATGAGTGTTAATTAGAACAAAGGCAGAAAGATCTGGATTCTCCGAGGAGCAAGTGCCTAAACAAAAAAAGCCCTCAACTTTGTGAGGGCTTTGCGATGCCAGGAACGAGACTTGAACTCGTGACACGTGGATTTTCAGTCCACTGCTCTACCAACTGAGCTATCCCGGCTTGTTTTTTCGCGCTTTACTATCTTAGCAGACACATACAGAATTTAGCAAGCACTTTTTCAAATTAATTTTCGATCGCCCGGAACCGCCCGCCTGTAAGCTAAAAGCTGCAACCTAAAATCCAAGAATCGCAATGGCACAGCAACATCGGGACAGCAAGGGCAAGAGTCTGCTTGTCCTGGGCATAATTTGGCTGCTGGGGGCAATTAGCGATCGCCTCTGGTTTGCCCTCGATCGATCTGTCCCGGCGTGGGATCAGGCAGACTACCTGACTAGCACCCTGAAATACTTGCAGGCGTTGCAGCATCCTCAGTGGCTTTCCGGGGAGTGGTGGACAAACTTCTGGCTGCTTTCGACGAAAATTCCGCCCTTGGCATACATCTTAACGGTTCCGTTTCTTCAGGTTTTCGGTACAGGGGACGATCGGGCAACCCTCGTTCATCTATTATTTAGTGCAATTCTCCTCGCCTCTGTCTACAGTCTGGGCGTCCAATTATTTAACCGGCAAGTCGGTTTGTGGGCCGCTGCAATTTGCGTTTTGTTACCGGGACTTTATCGGTTCCGCTTGCAATTTTTGCTCGACTATCCCCTCACTGCTGCGATTACTTTTGCTTTCTATTGTCTGACTATGTGGAAGGCATCTGAAGGAAGAAGTTCGGCAACGGATTCTGTAACGGATGTAACGGATGTAACCTATAGAACTCAGTTGAAAGAACGAACGAATAAAAAGTATAAATTCTCCCCCTCTCCCACTTCCTCCCTTTCCCCCTCCCCCACTCTCCCCCTCTCCCCATCATCTTTTTTTTGGGCGATCGCCTTTGGAATTTCTCTCGGCTTATCAATATTAGTTAAACACACTACCGTATTATTTCTGTTTACCCCGATTGTGTGGCTGGCTGTGGGTGCTGTGCGCCAAAAAGCTTGGGGGAGATTAGGTCAATTAACTGGTGCTCTGTTGCTGTCGGTGGCTGTGTTTGGGCCCTGGGCGAAAACCAATTGGCTGTTAATTTTGACCGGGGGAAAACGGGCAACAGTGGATTCTGCGATCGCCGAAGGAGATCCGGGCATCAATACGATCGACGCTTGGATTTACTACGGTCAACACTTACCAGAACACATTTCTTGGCCTCTGTTACTTATTCCCTTAGTAGGATTGATACTTTATTGGCGTCGCGGGCAAAATAGTTCGTCAATCTTGCATCTCAACTCCTGTCGCTGGCTGGCTGTTTTCTGGGGAGGAGCTTATTTAATTAATTCTCTAAATATCAACAAAGACGACCGATATGTGATACCTTATTTGCCAGTTTTATCTATTTTCTTAGCCTACTGTTTAACGCTGTGGCCTTCTCGCTGGGGACGACAAATTCGCTGGGGTACAATTGCCTTGGCAATTCTGGCGATGCTGTTCCATATGTGGCCCCTGGGAGGTGCTTTTGGACATAGCTTAGTCCAAATTATCAGTCCCGGCAATTCTAACTATCCTTACTTGGGAAAAGAGTGGCCACACCGAGAGGTAATTGCAGAAATTATTGATAGGGAACCTTATTTGCAATCTACTTTAGGCGTGTTGCCTTCGACGCCGGAAATTAACCAGCATAATTTGAATTTTTACGGTGCTTTGGCTAATTTTCAGGTTTACGGGCGGCAGGTGGGAACGAATTTAAAACAAGTGCCGCAAGATGTGCGATCGCTCTCTTGGTTCGTAACTAAAAGTGGCCCGCAAGGTTCGATTCGCGAACGGATTAAAGAAGCTCAAAATGCAGCCGTAACCGCGATTGAAAAAGGTGATAAATTTCAGTTAGAAAAAACTTGGCTTTTGCCAGATTATACTAATTTAAACCTTTATCGCAAGCGAGTGCAGCCTGTCGAAATACAGCCGTTGAATGAAGCGCGATCGCTAGTACAATTAGATCTAGTTACTGTCGCGGCCAAAGCAGTTCCCGGAGTCGCGCTGCCAATTACTTATACTTGGTCTGGGCCTTGGCAGCAGTTGCAGTCTGGTTTAGTGTTGGTAACGTGGCAAAATCAGCAGTCTGGCGATATTCCACCGGGACAGGCTTTCAGGATTTTACACGATCGCGCGATCGCCCAGGCGACTTTGCATCCGGGGATGCTGGAAGCGGATAAATTTGCTGTGGGGTTTCAAGTTGTCGATCGCACGGCGATGCTTCCTCCTGCTAATATTGCACCGGGAATTTACAATCTGCAAGCTACTTATCTAAATCGGAAAACCGACGAAACTTATCCGATTAATGTGCCTGCAGTTAATGTTAAAATCGAGGCAGAGCCTCTGGATATGCGTTCTCAGGCAGAGCCTGGGAACGAGGATAATACAGATAAGCCTGAGTTAGATTTGGTAACTCAATTGCGGGCGATGGCGGTTAATTTACCCAAAGGATTGCCAGGTTTAGAACCCGTGTTCGAGCAGATTGGGCGCATCAATCAGTACGATCCAATTCAAGATTATACCGTGCAAGCGGAACAAGCGTTAGAATATCGGTTGGAGCAGGAACCAAATAATCTAGAATTGGCTTATGCTTTGGCATTTTCTCGGGTATTGCAGCAGAATGTCAAAAGTTCGATTGCCGCCTTAGAAAAAGTCACTCAACTCGACTCAAAAAACCCTTACGCTTACGCCTATCTCGCTTTCGTACACCTGTACGGCTGGCATCCCAAAGCCGCTCAAATAGCCTTAAAACCTGCTCTCGCTCTCAACTCCAACGTACCGGAAATTAGAGTTTTAAACGGTGTAGCGGCTCTAATGCAAGGTAATCTCATTCAAGCATGGCAAGATTTGCAATTCTTAAAAAAGTTGAAAGTTTAACAATCCCTTTTATTGTGGCACAGGCGTCCCGCCTGTGCTTCTAAATCTGTAAAGCCTGTGCTTTTAAATCTGTAAAGCCTGTGCTTCTAAATCTGTAAAAAACAGAAAACCAATGAACCAACCAAGAATTGTCTCTCTAATTCCCAGTGCCACCGAAATTGTAGCATTTTTAGGATTAACCGATGCAATTGTGGGCCGTTCCCACGAATGCGACTATCCCCCAGAAATCCAAAATTTACCTGTTTGCACTCAGCCTAAATTCAATCCCGAAGGAACTAGCAGCGAAATTCACAACCGCGTGACAGAATTGTTGCAAAATGCGCTAAGTGTCTATAAAGTAGAAATAGATACTTTGGAAAAATTGCAGCCGACTCACATTATTACTCAAGCTCAATGTGAAGTCTGCGCTTGTTCTCTTACAGAGGTTGAACAAGCAGTAAGCACGCTGGTAAATAGTAAGCCGGAAATTATTTCTTTGCAGCCGAATCTGCTAGCAGAAATCTGGACGGATATTCAGCGAGTTGCTGATGCTTTGGGTGTAGATGGCAAAAGTGCGATCGACCTTTTGCAATCCCGCATCGATGCTATTACCTCGAAAACACAAGCATCATCTATTATTACCACAAAAGAGAGACTTCCCAAAGTAGCTTGCATCGAGTGGATTGAGCCTTTGATGGGTGCGGGTAACTGGATTCCCGAATTAGTGGCAATGGCGGCAGGCAATTCGCTGTTTGGAATTGTCGGGGAACATTCCCCTTGGTTAAAATGGGAATCGCTAGTAGAAGCTAATCCCGATGTAATTATTTTCATGCCTTGCGGCTTTGATTTAAGCCGCACTCGCAGCGAAGCAATGCAGATAACTAAAAACCCAGAATGGCCTAATTTGCAAGCAGTAAAAACTGGGAAAGTTTACATAACTGACGGCAATTCTTACTTTAATCGGCCGGGGCCGAGATTGGTTGATTCGTTAGAAATTTTAGCAGAAATTCTCCATCCCGAAATCTTCGATTTTGGCTACCGGGGTAAGGGTTGGCAGCCTTTTTTGTAGATAGCCGCAGCTAGCTAAAGCTTTATCAATATTAATTCTGAATTGCCTGCCATACAAATAAGGACACAACATTGTTGTGTCCTTATTTCACTTCCATTTAACCGAATCTGACATCAATTGATGTAAAAAACGCTAGCCTACCTTGTTGGAGAAGGGGGCATCAATACCTTGTCAATTACGTGAATAACGCCGTTGCTAGCTTTGATATCAGCTTTCACAACATTAGCGCCGCTGACAGTAACTTTGCCTGCGCTAACGGCCACCTTCAGCGAGGTGCCTTCAACACTTTTAACATCGCCGGATTTCAGGCTAGTAGATAAAACCGAACCAGGAACAACGTGGTAAGTTAAAATCTTAGTAAGTTGGGCTTTGTTTTCCGGTTTGAGCAAATTCTCCACAGTTCCTTTTGGCAAAGCAGCAAATGCCGCGTCAGTCGGAGCAAAAACAGTGAAAGGGCCTTTGCCTTGTAAAGTTGCAACCAAACCTGCCGCTCCCAAAGCCTTTGTCAGCGTCTTGAATTGAGCGTCGCCAGATGCAATAGCAACAATATCTTTACCAGCGGCAGTTGGTGCCTGTGTAGTGCCAGTTGGTGCCTGTGTAGCACCAGTTGGTGCCTGTGTAGCACCAGTTGGTGCCTGTGTAGTGCCAGTTGGTGCCGGTGAAGCAGCGGTTTTCACTTTTCCTGCAACTTGTGAAGTTTGAGTTGCATTAGCAACATTGGTGCTGGAGGTGATGTGAGCCCAAGCCGGGAAACCGATTAGCGCGCTAGCGCCGATTATTCCTGCGAAACCTGTCAGTTGTTTCATCCAGCTAGGTAAATTTTGATTTTTCATTGCGCTTGCATTTCCTTATGAGATAAAACAGTGAACATGAATTGTTATGTTAGCCAAATCTCGACAAAAGGCAAGGTTGCCAGAGGCTAAGATAGCAAGAAAATTCTCTTGAATCCCCGATCGACCAAAACTTCCTTACTATAACGCAAGCTAATAAATCTGGCATCAACTGCTAAATCTGTAACTCAAAACCTCAATCACCGAACCAGTTTGGGGTAAGTCAGCAGATTTGATCGAAATCGTGTCATTATTCACTCGGCGCACCGGCGTACCATCCATCAGCGCCAAGAATTCATCTAGCGGCACCAAATCGCACGCAGCAGCATCGGCGGCTTGGGTTTTGAAATGTGTCGGAATCACCATCTTTGGTTTGAGAAGTTGCAAAGTTTGCTTCGCTTCCGCCGGAGTGTAAGCTTTCGGCCCTCCGCCCACGGGGATCAGCACGATATCTGGCCGCCCGATCAAGATTTGCTCTTCAATGCCGATCGGGCCAGCCACTCCGCCCAAGTGTAAAATCTTAACGCCCGCTTGCTGCCACAGCCAAGCCACATTAACCCCAAATCGCCTTCCTCCCTCACGGTCTTTTTGGGTCCGAATCCCTTGAATCCGCAGCCCGTTAGACCTGTAAGCCCCAGGCTCGTACAAAAGGCCGGGATTGCCCGCAAATCCATCGATCGCCCCTTCATCGAGCAATCGGCTGCTAATCAGAATCAAATCTGTTGGCACTTGAGGAGAGCGATAGCCTGCCGTACAGCCCAGGGGGCGAAAAGGATTCACCAGCACCCTCGCACCGCCTCCGGCGAACAAGAAGCAAGTGTGGCCCAACCACTGAACCGACAAAGAATCAGCAGTTTGAGCTTGATAGCTTTCCCATCCAGATGGTAAACCAGTTGCTAAAGCTGCTAGCAAACCCGTCTGTGCGTAACGTATTAATTGTCGCCGTTTCATCTTGTGGTTGGGGTTGTCGGGTGTTGGTCGTTTGTTGTTATACCACAAAACACAGTCAGTCGATTTTAGATTTTAGATTTTAGATTTACTCCACAGATGAATCTGGGATATGGAACTTTCGTCTAAAACTTGGGGTTCACCACGACCATTTTCGGGGGCTTGTATCCTTTTGTGGGCGCCTGAGATGCGAAAATGTTTACCCTACTGTCACCGTAAGGTTCTAGAAGAGCGAACCCTACAAATTCAGAGAAATTCAACTAAAGTCTTTCTAAGAAATTTCGCAATAATTGCTTTCCCGCAGTCGTCAAAATACTTTCCGGGTGAAATTGTACACCTTCAATGTGCGGATATTCCCGATGCCGCACGCCCATAATAGTTCCGTCTTCAACCCAAGCGGTAATTTCCAAAACTTCTGGACAAGTCTGCTTTTCAATTACTAAACTGTGATAGCGAGTTGCAATCATCGGCGATTCCACGCCCTGAAAAACTCCGACTCCTGCGTGTTCTACCTGAGAAGTTTTGCCGTGCATCAAAACGGGTGCAGAAACAATTTTCCCGCCGAATACTTGACCGATACTTTGATGGCCGAGGCACACTCCTAAAATTGGCAGAGTCGGCCCCAATTCTTTGATTAATTCCAGAGAAATTCCTGCATCTTCTGGTCGCCCTGGACCTGGAGAAATCACCACTGCGGCAGGCTGCAATTGACGAATTTCTGCTAAGGAAATTTGGTCGTTGCGGTAGACTTGTACTTCCCTTGCTACGGGCAAATCAGCACCTAGTTCTCCTAGATACTGTACCAAATTGTATGTAAAACTGTCGTAGTTATCGATGACTATAATCACGGGTTAAGTTAGATTTTAGGTTTTAGATTTTAGATTTTAGGTTAACTCGCTCCCTGAAAGCAAGGGTTTCAAGATTTTAGATAGATGCCGAAGATAAAAATAGCTGCAATATAGACGAATAAAACTAAAAATCTCAAATTGGTCATCTAAAACCTAAAATTTGCCATCGCCCAATAAGTTACTGACGGGCGATGGCAATTTGAACGACTGCCCAAAAAGGAGGCAGCAGAAGTGCAGTACCGACGATGAGCGCAGCCATTGCCGATACCAGAACCGCTCCGGCACCGCAGTCTTTGGCAATTTTGGCTAGTTCGTGGTAGGATTGCCCGACTGTCAAGTCTACCACCGATTCGATCGCCGTATTCAACAGTTCCATGGCTAAAACTATGCCAATGGTGACGCCGATCACAGATATTTCTACAGGTTTCAGGTGCAAAAATAGCCCTAGTCCGATCGCCAAAGTGCCAATAACTGTGTGAATCCGAAAATTGCGCTGAGTTTGAAAAGCATAACTCAGACCCCCCCAAGCGTATCTAAAACTCGTAGCTAAGCTAGATGCGATTTTCCAGGACAGCTCTCGGTTGTATTTCAAGGCTTTTTTAGGCTCGTGGACTGTCTGGCTAGAAGAGTCTTGAGGCATGGGCAGAAACTGTGCGACTTGTGATGAAATTGAGGGTCTATCTAGTGTCATAAAGAACCAACTTTAATTTACAGAGATGAATGAAAGCTAAACTTTTCAAATTAACTTCATCAAGTCTAAGTAACTTTTCTAAGTTTTTACTAAAGTTCTGGTTTAATTTCAGAAAGTTATGTTGGGCTTGACATGATTTGTTAAATAACCATCAACTTCAGTTATGCTGTTTGGATCGTAAGACCGATCGCCCGCAGCAATGTTTCCTGTTGATCGAGCATTTGAGTCAGACTTTCTTCATCCGGGTGATCCCAGCCCAAAAGATGCAAAAAACCATGGGCTGCTAGCCAAGAGAGTTCGGTCTTCAGGGGATGTCCTTGCTGCTGGGCTTGTCGGTTAGCTGTATCGATCGAGATGACGATATCACCCAAGTATAGGGGTTCCGATGACTGCATTTCCTCTAGCTGAGGACAGTCTACCTCTAAAGCTGCGAAAGCTAGTACATCGGTCGAGCGATCGAGCTGGCGGTACTGGAGGTTGAGGGCTTGCATCTCCGTATCGGCGGTTAAACGCAGACTGACTTCGTATCCCGGGGCCGCTGGCACATCCGCCGCCTGGTTTTCCAGCCAAACACTAAACCAATTTTCCCAGGTTTCGGCTGAAATCTCCCCGCTGGGTGTACTCTCAGGGAGGTTGGAAGCGTCGGCTGACTGCTGGGCGATCCCGTAACAGTCTTCGACGTTCACCTCTATTAACATTTTTTTGCTCTCCTGTCAAGGCATATATTCAATTTCTTTACAAATTCCAATTGCGCGATCGAACGGCAGGGGATTTTGCTGTTGCTGGAAAGATACAGTAATCTGTTAGAGATTGCAACAGGCAGGCAGAACAATCAGCTTAACTCTCGATTAAGAAATATCAAAAACATCAGCAGAAATTAGAGGCTGATTGTTGACATCCCCGATTAAGAATTGAAATAGCGATCGAGAAAAGCCAAACCGACGAGTACGCCTAAAAGTCCTGCGGCTGTCAAGGCAAAATGAAACAGAGAAGTCGCCCGCTTGCGAACCATGTTCCGCATCGCCAGCTTGACATAACTCGGTGGAGGTGCAGTGTTTGCCGGCGCTGTCTGGGTTTCGGCGGACTCTTCGGAGGCGGGAATTGCTGAGGGAGGTTGACTCATAACGGTTAGTTTAGAAGGTTAACAGAGGAGCTGCCGAGAACTGACTCGCCCCGATGGTAACAAATATGTAACGTTTTGTGTAGGTGTTTTTAGTTTTTTGAGCCTCGCCACCCTATATCTCTGTAGGGGCCGGTTCGCCGACATCAAAAACCACCAAAAATTATCATAAACCCGCCCCACACCAGGGAAGAATCTACTTTCCTTATCCCTTTAACCCTCTTTCTCGCAACAAAGCATCCGCCCAAGCAGCATCTGATTCTGAAAGCGCAGGTACGGGTGCGGCAGTGTAATCTATTCTAAAGTCATAGGCGGCGCGATCGTAAACCCCATTTAATAACGCTTGTAAATCTACAATTGGTTCCGCATCACTCGCGCGCAAAGGCAAGGTAAACTGAGGAATCATATCCGGTAAATTGAAAAGGTACAAATCCGCCAAAGGCCTTTGATTTCCGCGACTCACTAAAATTCTATAACTTGCCTCAATATCGTTATCAAAAACTAACATGGGTTGGTAACTTCGCAGCAAGTCAATCTCTATCATATGAGTGCGACTACCAAACACCTTTTCTCGCTTTGCTTCATACATTTCTCGCCCTTTGCCAGGGCGCTTATTGGCTGGTGACAGCACTTCAATCACTGTCACAACTTCCCTAGTTGCTGTATCTCGTACCTCTAAATATGCTTCCCTAAATTCCACAGGTACTGGCAGTCTTACTTTCAAAGCTGTCACAGGCAGTGCGGCAACTGCAACATTAGAAGAATTTGGGTTGGTTGGACTGGGAGAACGCTGCACAGTCACATCAGGAATGCCCACTAATAGGGAATTTTCCCCGCTAAGCTCATAAACTCTTTTTTCAATATCGACGATATATTTTGGCAGCAACTGCGGCACTAATGATTCAAAAATCATAGTAATTAGCAAGTGATGTACTTGAGGCCATAATTCAGGATTTTCTAAATAAGGATTCATCCCGGTAAACGGATTACTCATTAATTTAACTCCTGTTAATTTACCTAATTATATGATTTTAGCCGATCAATTAAAAAAACGCAGACAATTTCTAAATATCATCTGCGTTAATCCGCGTGCATCTGCGATTTAAATTCCCTAAAAATCGCCGTAACTACTAATAGCCTCCTGCAACCTCCCAATCACTTTATCAACCGAAATCGCCCCCAACTCTCCAGAAGCCCGAGTCCGAATATTCAAACTATTCGCCTCAACTTCCTTCGCACCCACAACACCCATCACCGGAATTTTATCCTTCTCAGCATTGCGAATCAACTTGCCCAAACGCTCGCTATTCTCATCAGCTTCAGCGCGCATTCCGAGCATTTTCATCTTCGCCGCCACTTCCTTCGCAAACGGCAAAAACTCGGCACTTACAGGCAACAACCGCACCTGAATCGGCGCCAACCACAGCGGAAAATCGCCCGCATACTGCTCGATCAAAATCCCGATTAAGCGTTCCAAAGAACCGAAAGGAGCGCGGTGAATCATCACCGGACGCTTGCGAGTACCGTCTTCAGCGACGTATTCCAAATCAAAACGTTCAGGCAAATTATAATCTACCTGAACAGTTCCTAATTGCCATTCTCTATCCAAGACATCTTGGAAAATGAAATCGAGTTTTGGCCCGTAAAAAGCCGCCTCCCCAATTCCCTCAAAATAATTCATTCCCAAAGTTTCCACTGCGCGGCGGATTGCACCTTGAGCCTTTTCCCAAGCTTCATCGGAACCGATGTATTTCTCTAAATTGTTTGGATCGCGGAAACTCAAACGCGCTTTAAAGTTTTTCAGTTGCAGACTCTTGAATACTGACAGAATCAAATCCACCACATTCAAGAATTCAGCATCCAACTGTTCCGGCGTGACAAATAAGTGGGAATCATCCACCGTAAAGCCGCGCACCCGCGTTAAACCGCCCAATTCTCCCGATTGTTCGTAGCGGTAAACTGTGCCAAATTCCGCTAAGCGCATCGGCAATTCGCGATAGGAACGCAATTCGCTTTTGTAAATTTGAATGTGAAAAGGGCAATTCATGGGTTTCATCACAAAACCCTGTTCGTTTGCTGCCGCTTCCTCATCCTCCGCCATCAGCGGAAACATATCTTCTTTGTATTTCTGCCAGTGGCCGGAAATTTTGAACAAATCGACTCTGGCAATGTGCGGAGTCACTACTTGCAAATAACCGCGCTTGATTTGTTCTTGTTTCAAGTAATCTTCTAAAATACTTCTCAAAACAGTGCCTTTCGGCGTCCACAAAGGCAAACCTGGCCCAACTGGGTCGGCAAAGATAAACAAGCCTAATTCTTTGCCTAATTTCCGGTGATCGCGCCTTAAAGCTTCTTCTTTGCGATGTTTGTATGCTGCTAATTGTTCGGGAGTTTCCCAAGCTGTGCCGTAAATGCGCTGTAACTGAGCTTTGGTTTCGTCGCCGCGCCAGTACGCGCCTGCTAGGCTTTCTAGCTCGATCGCCTTTGGATTCAACTCACTGGTATTTTCTAAGTGAGGCCCAGCGCACAAATCCCACCATTCCTCGCCCACATGGTAAAGAGTAATCGGTTCAATCAAACCTTCTAAAATTTCTAATTTGTAAGGTTCGTTAATCTCCTTAATTCTGCGTTCCGCTTCCTCGCGGCTGACTTCTTCCCGAATTACAGGCAATTTACGGTTGATGATTTTGATCATCTCTTTTTTAATGGCTTTTAAATCCTGTTCCGTAAAAGGTTCGGGAGTATCAAAGTCATAATAGAAACCGTTTTCAATCCAAGGGCCGATCGTCACTTGCGCCTTGGGAAATAACTTCTGCACCGCCATCGCCATAACGTGGGAGGTGGTGTGGCGAATTTTTTTTAGTGCCTCGGACTCACTCGTGCGGGGCAACTCAATTTTAACGGACTCTTCTGGAGCGGACATGGATTCTGAGCTAGACATCGGCTGAATTAGCAATTAATTTAGTTGCAGTTGCTTCTATCTTACTCAGATTGGGACAGCAAGCGCCGACTTCAGGTTGGGGGACACTCCGGGAAATTACAGCAACGGCCCGTCAGAGTTGCGACGTTTAGTGCGTCCCGCACTCCGACTCTCAGAAACCTGGTTTTTTACTATTTGGGTGGGCTTTAACCCGTCTTGCCTGAAAAAACCCATTTTCTAACTACCCGTGAGCTCGCAAACTAATTGGGCAGGATTTGGGGATTTCGACTCAAAAATCGCTGCTGACACAATTAAATTTATTCACACCCACCTGCTAATTGTTGTTAAATCATTGAATTTTTGTTAAAAATATGTTACAGATTGTAAAGACCGTCTAAGATTATAATAAATAAATAACCCAATTTTGATCCATGCTTAATTCCAACTTGCCCGAATCAGAATTGCTCAAAGCGTTACTGGAACCGCTGTTAGAGGATTTTAATTACTGGTTCGACCGATCGGCAAACCTCTTAGAAACTGAGGAAATTCCCTTTCTGAGTGGCGAAGATCAATCTGACTTGGTGGCGCGAGTCAAACAGGCTCAGCAAGAAGTAGGCGCAGCTCAAGCTCTATTTCAAGCAACCGGAGGTCAAGTTGGGATTGAAACCGCAGCACTAATGCCGTGGCACAGACTGCTCGCCGAATGCTGGCAAGTATCGGCGCGTTTTCGCTCATTGCAGTCAGCTCCCCCTGGAAAATAAAAAGGCCTGTTCAAGTTCAACCCGCAGTCAAATCCCAAACCTTGGGAAATGTGGCCACCCACTTGACAACCTCAAACCGATTTCCAGTTAATAAGTTATTACTTGCTGAAACACATTTGTAAATTGCTGTGTGGCTGTTTAGCCCGGAGGAGAAAATAATGTTGCACCTGCTTTATATTTTAGCTTTTACCGTTCTAGCCTTTCTGGCAGTCGGTAACTTAATCCGCAGTCTAGTCACCGTAGGTATGGAGTCCCAGCGCCCTCAACAATTCAGGGCAAATAATCACTACGCATCCTATCCTCGCTCTCAATCTGTACCGCATCCAGAACTTTTAGACGAACACGGAAACGTTGTCAATGAGCCGCTGTTAGTGATGCGTTCGCTGACTGTGCAAGACGCCCGCGAACAATTAGATGCTCTCTACAAATCATCTCCGGGCGGCAACGACGAAGGGGGCGAACTAGCCTGATACAACCACAGCCACAGCATTTATACTCAGGCGCGATGCCTCAAAAAAATATAGGACTTACACCCTAAGTGTCCGAAACTCTTTTTCTTCATAGATTTTTGGTGAAAATCGTTTCCGCTGGCATCGGAATAATCATTTTCCGAGTTTCAGTGCGAGCTTAAGATCTCGCTAGGATGCTCGCACTCTCGGTATCATTCCGAATCTAACCAGATTGGATATAAGTCCTCAAAATAATTGGCCGTTAGTTTTTAGCTAATGGCCAATTATTTGTGGTTTTTGAAAGTTTAATTGCCGATTAGCCAGATCGATCGCCAAAAATCGGTTCGCCAAAAACCGATACTGATGGCACTGATATCAAATAGCTCAAGAATAGTATAATGCAAGAGATCAGCAAGCGGTGCCTAACAAGTCTGAATGGTGAGAGCGCTAACGCCCGAATCAAAGCCTGAATAGATGAGTTAGCGTCAAAACCTAGAGGTAAAAACAGGTGACTTTGGGATGAACTCAAGGTCTTGGAGGGATACCTCTGCTTAGATTCGTCTAAGTGCTATTGCTAGCATGATATGACTTAAACAGTCGTGTTATGCCGCATAAATGTATCAGATACTGAAAAGGGATCGCTCTAAACCTCCTATCGATCCTGTGTTGTCATCGGCAAAAATGCACGTTTAAGGCTAGATGATCGTCCCTATTTCGCTACTAGCAGAACTTCTGCAAGCTTTGCCCCAACTGCGGGCACAAATTTATTTCAAATCTTCCATGACAGCCTTGTCTCACGCGATGGAAGACTTAGTTTTGGCGGGTTCCGACGACGAACCGCTAGTCATTGCCAGCTTTCAGCGAGAGCGCTTCTACCGCCAGGAAGCTCACCGCTATCGGCGAATTGCCTCACGCTCGTCTCAGGTATACGTGCTGGCAGCACCGGAAACTGACTTTAAAAATGCTTCAGAGTGTCACGAAACTGTCGCGTTTGCACCGGAAGACGGATTAAGTAAAGAGTGGCACTTAGTGGTGCTGGGGCAAAACTACTCAACTTGCCTGATTTGTCAAGAAAAAATTGTGCAGATCGACAACCAGGAAGATCGCGGGGCGCTGTTGATGGATCAAGCTCGTAGATTTGAAGGAATTTGGACGTTCGATCGCGAGGTAAGCTCCAAAGCTGCCGCATTGTTGCTCGATAGAATTGTCAAATATCGCCCGGAATTGGCCGAAAAGATCGATCGGGCCCGAACTACTTACAAGCTAGTCAAAACACCGAAAAAAACGAGGAAATCCGCCACTTCCAAAGCCACTAAACCAGACATAAGTACGGGAAAAAGCTCAAGAATTCCCAATCCGCAATTGAGCGACGCTTTTGCCGAACGCTTAGTCACCTACTTGCAAGCAGGCCAGCACAAATTGCTCAAAGCATACAGCGCCATCGCCGCTCAGGAACGCAAAGAACGCCTGGTAAACTTAATTACCACGGCAATGCGGCAGTCTCTCAACCCACAAGAAATCGTCGAAGTCGCAGTGCAAGAACTGGGCACTGCCCTGTCGGCAAGCCGGTGTTTGATTTATCGGTGCAAGGCCACAGATGTGGCGGTCAAAATAGATAGCGAGTTTTTGCGTCCGGGCGCTAGTTCCATGCTGGATCAGACTTGGCTGTTGCAGGAAAATCAAATATGGAGCGACGCGGTGGCGCGGCAAGAGCGAGTTTACATCCAAGACACCGCACAACACCCGCTGATTGTCAATACGCAATTCCTGGAAAAAACTGTAAAAAATTGGCAAATTGTCTCTTGGTTAATGGTGCCAGTGCTTTATCAGGGGCGGGTTTTGGGAATGGTGGAAATGCACCAGTGCCGATCGGTGTTGCCTTGGGAAGAAGACGAAATTGCTTTAGTAGAGGCGATCGCCACCCAACTCGGAGCCGCCTTAATTCAAGCAGAAACCTACGCTCATTTAGAAGAACTCAACCAACAATTAGAAGCATTAGACCGCACTCGCAGCAATCTAATTGCTATCACCGGACACGAACTCCGCACTCCGCTTTCTACGATTCAAGTTTGTTTGGAAAGTTTGAACTCCGAACCAGATATGCCCGCAGAATTGCGGCAAATCATGTTAGAAACAGCCCTCGGCGATGCCGATCGAATGCGGAAACTGGTGCAGGATTTCTTAACTCTTTCTCACTTAGAAAGCGGGCGAGTCCAATGGAATGTAGAATCGCTGACGCTGCAAGAATGCGTTGATTTAGCCCTCAGCAGCGTGCGATCGCGCACGGTCGATCAACAGTTACCGGAAATTATCGCCGAGGTGTCCGCAGATTTGCCTTTAGTACAAGCTGACGGAGAGTGGTTGGTGGAGGTACTCTCCAAACTGTTAGACAACGCTTGCAAATTCACCACACCTCAAGGAAGCGTGACAGTGCGAGCCAAATGCAACGGTTCTCGGATGGTGGAAGTGCTCGTAGCTGATACTGGGAGGGGAATAGAGGCTAATAGTTTAAAAGTAGTGTTCGATCGATTTTATCAAGAAGAAGGAGCTTTGCGCCGCAGCGCCGGCGGTACCGGTTTGGGATTGGCAATTTGCAAGCAGATTGTTGCTGGCTGGGGCGGTAAAATTTGGGTAGATTCCGCAGGGAAAGACCGAGGAAGTGAATTTCACTTTACTATTCCCACTGTTGAGAATCAATTGACAAGTGTTAACTCATGACTAATCACTAATGATTAATTACTAATGACTGCAAACTACCCCTCCGTCTATCCTACATTGGAATACCGCTCGCCAACTCTATTCCACCTTCTAGCGATGACAAACATTTCCAAGTTCCCCAATGTTTTTGAGTTACTATCTGATAGCCAATAGACAGTCCCAATCCCGTACCTTTGCCTTCTGCTTTAGTTATAAAAAATTCCGTAAACAATTTTGGGGTGACTGATATCAAATCTGTTAGCAGCGGAATTATTTCTATCTTTCTTCTCGACTTTTGCGTAAATCTGCGTCAATTCTTTGTCATCTGCGGTTAATACATTCTCTTTTTCTGAACCGCAGATAAGGGCAGATAAACACAGATTAAGGCAGATGAATTAGATCGATTTCGGTTGCCCCATCCGTGATTGTTGGCCGTTGACTGGATTATACAATCCCGATGCTGCGGGGATTGATATGATTCCGGTATTTCCAGTCGGCTGTCAGCAATGCGAATCAAAATTGTGTGTATTATTTCCGGTTTTTTCAGGTAACAAAAATACTTGCTTAAAGCCCTGGGACAAAGTTAAAAAACCTGGTTTGTGAGTGTCAGATAGCGCAAGTATCGATCGAGTTAATTGATTGACCGAGACACGATAGCACAGAAAAATTTCCACAAAACCAGCCTCGGCTGCTACACCCTTTCTCACCCTCAATCCTCACCCTGTGAGATCAGCCTTAAAGGTGATGTGACCACGCGGTCTTCAGCTTTAAAATCAAAAGTATCAAAGCAGATTCAGGATGCGCTTGCCGTCTTAAAGCCGGTTTGGCGACAGAATACCTAGGGAGGCTGTCGAAAATTAATATCAGTTTTAAAAAAGAATCTAACAGTAGGTAAGCTGCAAACCCCGATTGTAATCAGTCATGCCGAATCTAAAATCTAAAATCTAAAATCTAAAATGGTATAAGTCTTTTGTCCACAAGTCGTGAGATGGTAAAAGTCGCTCGAATCTGTTGAGGCACTGCCGACGTCAGTGTTGATTCGTGAAAAGTTGAAAATGGAAATGTTTCGCCCGGAAAAACTTTTTTTCCAGAAGAATACTCAAACCTAGAGGGGAGGAAAATCGATTATGTCACCTACAACCCAGATGAAATCTACTCAACCTATGGCCAAAAAGCCACAACTACAATTAG
>NZ_JAUBQR010000056.1:0-31371 GCF_036701385.1 Microcoleus sp. Pol12B4
CTCAATTTTCTGCCTTTAGGGAGCCTGTGCCAATCACAGGCTCCCTTTTCTTTCCCTTGTTAGTCTAAACTCCAGTATATTACCTGCGAAAATATTTTATTTTCGGTTGGCACGGCAGCGGTTTACAACTCGCCATTCAACCTTTTTCCCCGTGCCGTTCGAGAGCTAATTGAATTAAACGGTCTACTAATTCAGGGAAATAGATGCCGTCCGCTGCCCACATTTGCGGATACATACTGGTAGCTGTAAAGCCGGGAAAAGTGTTAATTTCGTTAATCAAAACTTCTCCGGTTGATTCAATGTAGAAAAAGTCTACTCGCGCTAAACCTGCCGCGTCTATAGCCAAAAATGCTTGTACTGCCATTTCTTGGATTTTCGAGACGATCGCACCGCTGACTTTTGCCGGGATTGAGCAGTCGGCTTGTCCCTGGGTATATTTTGTTTCGTAGTCGTAGAAATCGCTTTGAAAAGTAATTTCTCCCACCGTTGAAGCTTGGGGATTATCGTTGCCTAAAACTGCACATTCTAATTCTCTAGCAACCACACCCGCTTCGACAATTATCCGCCTGTCGTAGCTGGCGGCGCTGTCGAGTGCTGCTTCTAATTCAGCGCGTGATCGAGCTTTAGAAATTCCCACAGACGATCCCAAATTCGCAGGTTTGACAAAGCAAGGATAGCCCAAACTTGCTTCAATTTTGTCGCACAGTTTGGGGAAAACGCAAGGATTAGACCAGATTTCGGAACGGTTGACAGCGATGTATTTTACCTGTGGCAAACCAGCCTGAGCAAAAGCCATTTTCATGGCAATTTTATCCATTCCCAGCGCCGAACCTAAAACGCCGGAACCGACAAAAGGAACTTGCATTAATTTCAGTAACCCTTGCACCGTACCGTCTTCACCGTTTGGCCCGTGCAAAATAGGGAACCAAACATCTACGGCATTAAAATTAGGAAACTGTCCAGCGGGCGAGTCGTTTTGTGCTGTTTGTTCCTCTATTTCCAGAGGTTTTCCGGTGGCTAAGACTTGTTGAGGTAATGTTCCCGACAGCCAGCGGCCGTTTTTTTGGATGTAAAAGGGCAGAACTTCGTATTTAGAGACATTTTCGTCAGCAGCGAGGGCACGGGCGATCGCCCGCGCTGAACTAATTGAGACTTCGTGTTCGCCCGATCGCCCCCCGAACAATAGCCCGATCCGCATGGTTGTCATTTTTTAATACTCCCGGTACTTTTTGACAAATATACACGCAGTTAGCGCAGCTATCACAGGAAGTATGCGACAGAAACTAAGAATTAAGCATAACCTATTGCGAATTTAAATTGTATATTGCGGGCGACCTCGAAGAAACTCCCCAGTCATTGTTTGATTATTTATTGACATACAATTTAAATGCCCCAACAGCTTACAGCATTTCTCCCGTCAAACTAAAAGCGCGAATATCTGTAATTTTAACCCGCACAATTTTACCCGCCAATTCAGCAATATCGCCCTTAAAAAATGTGAGACGATTGCCGCGAGTGCGTCCCATCACCTGAGTTGGATCTTTGAGATTCTGGACTTCCACCAAAACCTCTTCAGTGCGTCCGAAATAGCGCTGCGATCGTTCCATAGCCGTTGTTGTCACTACATGATTGATTCGTTGCAGGCGATCGGCTTTCACCTCCTCAGTCAACTGATTTTCCCACAAAGCCGCCGGCGTCCCAGGGCGAGGCGAATAAGCCGCAGTATTCACCAAATCGAAACCAACATCTTCGATCAACTTCAAAGTCTTTTCAAACTGCGCTTCCGTCTCACCGGGAAAGCCGACAATCGCATCCGCAGTAATCGAAGCATCCGGCATATAACGGCGAATTGTATCAATAATCCGGCGATATTTTTCCTGAGTATAACCCCGCGACATCGCCTTCAAAATATCATTATCTCCCGACTGAAAAGGAATGTGAAAATGCTCGCAAACCTGCGGTAATTCAGCACAAGCCTTAATCAATCTTTCCGTAAAATAGCGCGGGTGGCTAGTAGCAAATCTGAGGCGATCGACACCAGGCACATCATGCACAAAATAAAGCAAATCCGTCAAAGTATGCTGGTTGCTGCCGTCCGGTTTTGTCCCCGGCAAATCGCGCCCGTAAGCATCAATATTTTGCCCCAACAAAGTTACTTCCTTGTAACCTTGACGGCCCAAATCCTCCATTTCCGCGCGAATTGCCTCTGGCATTCGCGACTGTTCAACCCCGCGAACATTCGGCACAACACAATAAGTGCAGCGTTCATTGCAGCCGTAAATTACATTCACCCAAGCAGTCACCTTGCTGTCGCGGCGTGGCTTAGTAATATCCTCCATAATCTCAACAGCTTCAGTCGCCACAACTTGATTGCCCTCAAAAACTTGTTCCAGCAAATCTTCAAGTCGGTTAGCGTGTTGCGGCCCCATTACTAAGTCTAATTCCGGCACTCTCCGCAGCAGCGCTTCACCTTCCTGCTGCGCGACGCATCCAGCTACAACTAAAGTTAAACCCGGTTCTTGGCGCTTGCGATGAGCTTGCCTTCCGAGGTTAGAATAAACTCTTTGTTCGGCATTATCGCGAATCGTGCAAGTATTGTAGAGAATCAAGCTAGCTTCGTTCGGGTCTTCCGAGAACTCAAAGCCCATATTTTCCAGAATGCCGGCCATCCGTTCCGAGTCGGCTTTATTCATCTGGCATCCGAAAGTAGTGATGTGATAGCGGCGGGGTTTAACGGTCATGGCGAATTGCAGGCAAATAAAAAATATAGGTTTTCAACCTTAACCAACTATTATATAACAAGTGTAAACCATTTGTGAATTTTTCTTTTTATTAGTTCATTTAAACAACGGCGTTCACCAATCTCTAGCGTGTGTGAGGCGCAACGATTAACTGTTACATGGGGCTAGGAAGCCGATTTCTACGAGTTTTGGGATTAGTCACGACAAATCTAGAAATAAACCGGGTTTCTGAAATACTCTTGCGCTTATTTATCTATTTATTTTGTCTGTAAAAACTGTAAAATTGTTTTGGCAATACCTTGTGCAGCCAAATAAGGAACTCCATTGCCAACAGTTTTAAACATATTAGTCAACGTCATTTTGGCTGGCAGTGCAAAATCTTTTGGCAGTGACTGAATAGCCAGTGCTTCTGCAACAGAAAGTCTGCGAAGTTTGTAAGGGTGCAAGTGAACTTCGTTATTGCCATAACAAGCTGTTGGCGAATAACGCCACCGGTGCAATCGCTTGAAAGATTTTTTTGAATCATCTCCTTCATCAACGGAAGCAAACCGTTTAAGGCCTGCTTTGGGTTGAAAATAGTGTTTGGCATTGGGATGGTTGAGAACGTCATTTTTTTGGAACCAAAATTCTACCGTTAAATCTTGGGGAATGCCATCAGGACAAGGAACGAAACCATCACCTGCAAAGGCTGTTCTATCAGGCCAAGGATGAGAAAAAGTTTCTGATTTGGGATATAATATTTGACTTTGCCAAGGAAATAAACTTTCGGCTAACATTTGGCTTGTTTCCTCTAGGGAAATGCCCAAATTTTTGACAAAGTGTTTTCTAAATCCAATCAAAATAATTCTATCTCTATCTTGCGGAACACCGTATTCTATCGCATTAATTAAACGTTCTGCAAAAACGTATCCCGAATCCGCCAACTGCTGTTTTAGTTCGTCGTAAAAAGCTTTATGTTTTTTGGTTTTCCACAAACCTTTGACATTTTCAAATAAAAAGAAATCTGGCTGCTGCTGACAAATCAATTCAATGTATGAAGCTGAAAGTTGACCTTTATCTCCTTCCCCACCTCGGTTTTTGCCACCCATAGAAAAGTCAGGACAAGGCGGCCCCGCGATAAATCCCACAATATCGTGATGCTTGCGGGCATCCTGCATTAATTCCCGCAGGCGAAAAGCTGGTTCTCCCCCTACCAGTCGAGTTACATCTGCTTCCTCTCCTTCGCAATATCCGTATTCTGGTAGCGGCAAATTCAGGCACTGCCGAG
Source organism: Microcoleus sp. Pol12B4 (assembly GCF_036701385.1). Classification (NCBI taxonomy): domain Bacteria; kingdom Bacillati; phylum Cyanobacteriota; class Cyanophyceae; order Oscillatoriales; family Microcoleaceae; genus Microcoleus; species Microcoleus sp. Pol12B4. The sequence goes on from NZ_JAUBQR010000056.1 coordinate 4,009, forward strand.
AATAGCGGTATGCTTGCATGAAAGGTGGGAAAATTTCATTGGCATACGCTACATTAAAGCCGATCGACTCAAAGCCCAAATCGAGGAAGCCTGAACCTGAAAAAAAAGAAAATATACAGGGGATTGGGCATTGGGGATTGGGCATGGGGAATGGGGAATTGGAAATTGGGAAACAGAAAAGATTAACTTAATGGAACTCATTTTATTCATTCGTATTCGCTTGACTCCAAATTAAAGTTGTTAAATCCAAAATATAATCGATTGAGTTATCAACGTATTTCTCTGCAACTTTTCCACCAGTAATTAATATTTTTGAGGGCTCTTTGTAATGCGCCTTGTGACGACAAATCCACTTAGGCTTATCTCCTGTAGTTGTCAGCTTTTCTATTTTGAACGTGTCGAGGTGAAGTCGATAAACTGGCGTTTCATTATAGTTTCTGTCCTTAGGATAGCCTAAATTGCCAATAATGTAGATATACTCTTCAACTAAGGTTGCAGAATGAAAATCAGTGGGAGGGAAAACCTCTTTGGGATAGCCTAAAATCTTAAATTTGCCATGTCCGTCGTAAACAACCACATCGTTATAGATACAAAAGTCTGGATCGTAGTGATCTTCGTGTTCGCCAGCAATTTCAATGATTCTTCCATCTGGCAATTCTGTAATTGTTCTCCCAAATCTTTGATAGCACCATACAGCAGGTCTATCGTAGTTATCCCCGCTAAACATTGAGCTCGCCTCCCAATGCCCACTACCACTCAGAATCATTGCCTTCCAAAAGTCCACTTCCATTACTTCTGGATTAGTTTTCCCAAATCGACGCTCTCTGCCAGACAAATATTGTTCTCGCGTTACTTCGAGATCGTAATTACCCACTCCAGTTAGATATTGCCTCATATCATCGCTAATATCGCTTAAATCTTCGCCCACATCAACAAGCATTCGGACAATTTGTAGATTACTTGCCAATTTAATAGCATTATCAGAGCAATGATTAATTCGACTAGGATTGGCTCCATTCTCTAAGAGAATACGCACGCAATCAGTCGCGCCACATTCTGCCGCTAAAATTAAAGGAGTGCTATTAAAATCATCAGTAGCTTCGATATCAAATCCCTGCTCAATCAACCATTCTAAGACTTCGGTTTTATCGTTTTCGATGGGATACATCAATGGAGTCTGGCCACAGTGTCCACGATCGCTGCGATCTGCTCCTGCTGACAATAATAATTTGGCTGTTTCAAGCTTACCGACTTCCAAACTCAACAGCCAAGGAGTTCGACTCCAGCAGTCGCGCGCAGAAATATCGGGATTTTGAGCGAGTAATACCTTTACATTTTCGACATCCTCACAGGCGATCGCTTGCATTAGTCCCGCCCATTGGTCACTAGCATCCGCACCTGCCTCTAGCAATAATTTGACAGCATCATAACGTCCCCTTTGTGCGGCGAAACTCACGGCGGACTTGCTGTAGATACTGACATTGCTAAGTTCTGCACCTCTTTCGATCAGCAAACTTAAAATTGATAAGAATTCTCGATCTGTTGAGATAGCGCATCCATTTATGGCATCGATTAAAACATGATAGCCATTTGGTTTCTGATAGTTTATGTTGGCTCCAGCATCCAAAATCAGTCGAACTTTATCGAGACTCCCTGATTGCACGGCTAAGCTGAGTACATTATTTTCATGCTCTCCACAAATCACTTCAATATCAGCTCCGTTGTCTAAAAGAAACTTAACCATATCGCTCGTTGCCTTTGAGCTAGATATCGCGCACATCAATGGTGTGTTTGAGTAAAAGTTATCTGTACTATCAATATCGACTCCACTAGCAATTTGGTGGGCTACACCTGGAATATTTCCTTGTTCGGCATCAATATGAATTTGCATTGCTTTGAGTTAAATTTGCTAATCAAATATTCCTAACATTTGTACCGCATTTTGGAATAGTTTTAAGTTTCCATTCCATTAGTTTCTCCAGCGAGTGGTGACTTCTCCATTATACACCCATCAGCTAATGCTGCTTTTGATTGGCATCGGTGCGGGTGTTGTGGTGTGGTTTCTGGTTTTTTCGATCGCCAATTTCAAGAGAGTGTTGGCTAAATTCCAGAGAGGAAGATAATCAGGAAAGCCCCAGGGATAGTTTTGGCAAGGTGCTTGATGTGGATTATAAGATAGATTTGCCCGATCGCTCCCTGAACTAAACTATTGTTAGAACCATTGGCCGCCTCGGAAACGCCAGTAGGGAAACAAAATCCGCATTACTGTTTGCGATGCCAGGTAAATAGCCAGCCATACAAAACTATAATGTAGAGCAAAAGTTCCTAAATCAAAGTCTAGCAGCGGTATACCCGGTAAACCGATAGTTTTGATTAATAGCAAGACAAAAAGTGCTTCCCAAATCCCAGCGAGAAATTGAAATGCGCCGGGCCAATCTCGATCCCAGCGGTACTGCTGGATGTAGATATATAAGGTATCCCAGCCGATACCAAAAATCGCTACATACCCTAAAATCCCGAAAAATATCGAGCCTGATTTACCAGCGATTAAACCTAGAAAAAACGGCAGTGTTACTAAAACGCCGACTGTTGCAAATAATAAAATTCGAGTTTGCCATCGACCAAATAAGGTGGGAGTCATTCGATTTTAGATTTTAGATTTTGGATTTTAGATTGAATGCGAAACGGTTTTGTTTCTAATCAATCTGGAGATTTATTAAAAATCCACTTCAACCACTGCACAAACGATCGCCAAACACTCAATTTCTGCACACCCGGAACTCGGTTGGTGGCCAGACTTTCAACCGATCGCAAGGCGGCGTATTGCAAGCCCAAAAAACTGTCTACCGGTGCGTAAGGCCCTCCCAAAGTAATCGCGCCTGCTGCGTATACCCGGCCTTCTCCGTTGCTACCAGAAGAATTCCGCAATTCTGGCACTTCAAAATCGTTGGTAACACTCAGCCGGCCCAAACCGTTGAGGGGAAGATTATATTGAGCTACCAAATCGTTTAACAGGGGACTGGTTTTTACCTTAGCGTCCAAACCCGTAGCATCAATAATAAAATCAGCTTCTAACTTAATTTGTCCCTTGAGTTCCTTCTCCTGAATGTACGTCACCGTGCGGTTTTGACTGTCGCGCTCGACTCGCTCGACTTCCCCGAAGGTAATTTGATACCATCCTTGACTTAAACCTTCTTTGACAATCCGCCGCCAGTCGCTGCGCTGGGCTGTAGTAGTGCCGCCCCAGTCTGTGAGCAACTGCGGCCGCAATTCAGGGGCGGCTTTTTCCAAAAGTACGCAGAGTTCCCCGCCCCAACAAGCTTTGGGCCAGTTGAAAGGTTGAAATTCGTAGTGATTTTCGACTCTTCGCTGAGCGAGTTTAAATTTGTTACCTTGAGGTTTGGGCGATCGCATCAAATGCAATACTTGAATGTTGCGATTGCGCTGTCGCGCTTCGTAAATTCGCTGCACCACCCGCGAAGCCACAATTCCCCTGCCTCGAATTAACACGCTGCCGCCGCTGGCCTCCAATTTTTCGTAAATGCCGTCGTGGCTTTCATAAGCGTTGACAACCGACTCAAAATCCTGGGTTTTTTCGCGATAAGCTTGCAAGTCGGGCAGAAATTGAATGGCGGGATAGCCGGTGGCTAAGTGTACGTATTTGGCGATTAAAAAAGCGTGCTCGCGGTGATCCGCATTCGATCGAGAATAAGCGATCGCGTACCTGCCGTCATCTGTTTTGCGAATTCCCCGCACTCTACCGTAGCGAAACATCTGATTCCACCCAATTCGATCGACTTCCCTGTCAATAGAATCAAACACATTCCCCGCGCGAGGCGTATAAGTTTCGGCAAAAGTCGGTTCAGCAAATACCTGCCACATCAACTTCAACGACATCCCCAAACGCCCTTTGAGCAATTCCTGCCAAGCTTCCCGCAAAGCATAGGGAGGCCACCCCCAAATGTTGTCTGGACAAGAGTCAGAATTCGATCGTAGGCGTTCTCGGAGCGGAATTTGAGAATTGAGGCACAGGCGCAGATAGCGGGCGTAAGGCTGCTTTTCCATGCCCAAAACCGCAATTCGATCGATTTTTACACCGCAAATTCTCAGCAAATCCACCCAAATAAAGCTGCCCAAACCGCCGCCAACAGCAGCCCAATCAACTTCTGTCACAGGCAGTCCCCTAGATTCGAGCGATCGCATTGACACTTGAGAAGCTTGCAAAAATGCGAGTGGCGGAAATTCTTCCCTACTAATTGTTTGAGGAAGCTGCAACATTATTTGCTGGCCCAGTGCGGGGTCTGGCCCATTGGTCTGCGGGTTAAAGAAAATGTGAGAATTGACCGACGGCGTTTCTGGGGAATTAACAGCAAAAGAAATGCCGATCGCGTAGGGGCCAACTTGCAGCATATCCCCGTGTGCCAGCACGCAACGGGTTTGGCGAACGCCATTCACAAAAGTACCGTTGCGGCTACCCGTGTCAGTGAGTAGAATACTGTTACCTTCGGTGCCAATCACTGCGTGAAAGCGAGAAACTTGACTGCTGCTGAGCGCAATGCGAGAAACTCGTTTCCCGTTGATTGTGGCGGGCATAGCTTCAAAAATTCGTCCCAAAGCGATGGGTAAGTCGAGTATGGGGGATCGACAATCCCCCGTAGCTGTATCTGTCCAAGTCAGTCGCAGGCGCAAGGGTTGAGAATTCATGATTATTTTTTAAACATCAGCCGTCGGCTTTGAGCTTTCTGCAAAAAAAGATTTTTGAAGTTGAGAGTGTTTAGCGGATAGCCGGATTTTCCCTTTTTTACACTCTCACGGAGAGATGACCACACTCGCCGCCGCCGCCAAAGAAGTACCGCACCACGGACACCCCGCATTCAACTGCGCGTAAGGCGAAATTCGGCTGCATTTGGGACACTGCAAACCATATTTTGAAGGCCCCGTCGGCTGAAAGTTACCAGGTGCGGGAGGCCCGGACAGCAAAACTGTCTGGGGCGCGGCTACCTGCACCTCCGTCACATTTACCACCTCAATTTGCACTTGGCCTAAATGAATGTGGCTTCCCGATTTCAATTTTGCTTCGCCTTGGGCGAGAATTTTTCCATCTACCAGGGGCGGATTGCTTTCGCGCAAATTCCGCACTGTATACTCCTGCAATTCGTGATTAAAAAATATTTCAACGTGCAGCCCGGATACGCTGGGATGCGAAAATACTATATCGCACTTCGCCGGATCGCGCCCAAGCCTCACGGTTCCGGGATTCTTGGTCGGCTGTCCGTTTTCAATTGTCTGAGTTTGACGCACCCCAGCTTCTGTCCATGCTAAAGTGAGCTGGTTTGTCATGATTGTATAGTTTGCTCAAAAATATAAAAAAATATTAACTGATTTATTTTGAGGACGGACTTCATCACCAAAAAACTTAATTAGAATTATTGACACGGACTCGATCGAACTTCTGAAAATATTATGTGCAGCACAACAAAAAGCCCCGACTTCGGGGCTTTTTGCGATCGTATTGGCTTTTTTTGAGAGACTGACTCGCGCTTGCCAGCTTTTCTTTCCCACAAAATTATTGACCCCAGTACACCTTTGTTAAAATTTTGCTGTTAAAGATTGAGCAGCGATTACTAAAAACTAATGGCTGTGGGGTTTCCAGATTTGCGAAGGTTTGGGGCGCTAGGGACGAATTTTGGAAGTTGGGCGATGGAACTACCTCGGTAACTTCGATCGCCCAACCTCCTCAAACGTTCACTGTCCTAGTGCTATCTCTCACGCTGCAACTGTGCAATCTTTCATTACAGGGCCAAGCCTTGAGAGACTTAAGCTTCGCTCTTGCGGCTTTTCCGACCGCCTTCGCGACCAATTTGAGCCATGTGTTCGCGATTTCTGCTGACAGCTTCGCCGCCTTTTTGACCAGCTTGTCTGGCTTCTTCAGGGGTGAATTCGTGTGCAGTTCCTTTCTCGTGTGCAGCTTTTCCGCCTTTGCTAGCAATTGCGCGCTGTTTTTCTGCATCCATAGAAGCGAATCCGCGTTTGCTTTTCTCAGCCATGACTGTCTCCTTGTTTTTTTCTGATTTTTTAGCTCGATCGCGCCTTCGCCTCCCACTGTCGTGGTTACTCCCAGTCAGTGGTGAGATATCCGACGGTAATTTATGAAACCTCATCAGACGAATCTAAGCTTTTGGTTTAACTCGCAGGATGAATCTTTCATAATTTACAAATGTGAACTAAAAATAGTTCACGCCCGGGCACTATAGTTAGAGCCGCCAATGTTTTAAGCTGGTTACTGTCTTTCAATCATTCTATAAACCCCCCCAACTTTTATACCTCTTTCTCAGGTATAGTCATTCTTTAGTTCGCTGGAAGGATGGAACCCAAAGCTGATTGGCTGTAGACTCAGAGGATTTTTCGACCTAACCGCGACACCTCAAAAATTAAAAGTCCAAAGAGGGATGCTTGTTTGGTCTTTTTAGTTTTTTTTTGATGCCTTCGGCGCTTGCCAGTTATCCCGATGTTAGTTGGTCTGCCGATCGAGTTGTTTCTGGTAAGCGATATTTTGGGGCGCAGCGCAGGACGTACTCGATCGCACTTATCAAGTTTACCTTATGACCGATCGAAACATAAATCGGTTTTACTCCTGTTTGCGTCCTTAGCGCTGCTCCTACCGTTGATCCCTCCAGCAGCAAGGGTTGCCAACTGCCGCGGTCGAGTCCGACTTCTAAATGTTCTCCGATAAATCGATTTTTGGCAACTCCGATCGTGGCAATCCCTGTCAAAACCCCCAAATGGCAGGCAAGACCGAACCTGCGGGGATGGGCTAGTCCTTGACCGTCGCACAATATCAAGTCTGGCCTCAAACTGATATTTTCCAAAGCTTCAAGGACTGCCGGTACTTCTCGAAAAGACAGGAAACCCGGAACGTAAGGAAAAGTTGTAGGACTGCGAACCACAGCTTGCTGCTGCAATTGCAAGTTGGGAAAGCTCAGAACTGTTACAGCGGCCTGCGATACGTCGTTTGCACTGTCGTAGCCGACATCTACGCCTGCGACGTATCGAACTGTGTCCAGTTGATTTGTGGTAATTACCTCTGACCGAAGCTGTTCTTGAATGGCGATCGCCTCTTCAACTGTCTGCGGCCAAGGGTGTCGCTGCAACATTTTGATTTTTCTTCAACCGTTCTCATCTAAGCTTAACTTATTTTCAGGGATTTTTAAACTCAGATTTTTATCGTTTATAGCTATAAATTCCTAGCTTGCCCAAGGAGTCTTTTTTTCTACTCAGGAGGGTTGAGCAAGGCGGGTCGATGCCAATTCTACAAATAGAGTCTGTAAGTCGGAGAGTGAAATTCTATCTTTCGCCTGTGCTTGAACCAACCCCCCAAGGTTTTATCGGCACGCGCCTCCAATTTTCTACTCAAAATTTACAAAAAATACCTATTTGATGCTGATTTTTTAGCTTTCTAGAAAGCTTTCTCTATCCGATCGCCATTTTATTCCTTGTCTGAGAGCGATCGAGCTATTTATTTACTTGTTTATCTAAATTTATCCTCATTGTCAAGATACTTGAAACATTTATTCATCAATAATCTCACCCAGCTACAAGTGCCATTGTTCATCGCCCCTCATCGAGCTAAGAGGTCCCCAGACCCTCGCAACTATATGACTTTTATGAAAAAAAATCAATGAATTTATGAGTTGTTTCACCCTTAATATGAAGTTATAATCTTAGATAATATCGGATAGAAAACTAACATCAAGTAACACAACATAGGTGAATAAACATATGAAAACCATGCAAAATGTTCAGTATAACCTAGCTCTCTACATCGTCGGTGGCATCGTCTTCATCATCGCCGCCTTAATTTTAAGACCTTTTGCCCTCGTCGGCGCAGGGGAACGCGGCGTCGTGATGCGCTTCGGCAAAGTTCAAGACGCGATCTTAGATGAAGGCATCCACCCGATTTTACCGATCTTCACATCTGTAAAAACTCTCAGCGTGCGGGTACAAAAAACAGATTTGAAAGCAGATGCAGCATCCAAAGATTTGCAAAGTATTACTACAGATTTGGCAGTCAACTGGAATGTTGACCCCGCCAAAGTCAATCAAGTTTTTCAACAAGTGGGAGACGAAGAACAAATTGTTACCAGCATTCTGAGTCCGGCAATTTCCGAAGTTCTCAAAGCAGCAACTTATAAAAAAACCGCCGAAGAAATTATCACTAAGCGCACGGAGCTAAAAACAGAAATCGACAACAGCCTCAAAAAGCGCTTGGAGCCTTACGGCGTCATTGTCAGAGATGTTTCGTTAATAAATTTTGGCTTTTCTCCAGAATTTAGCAAAGCCATCGAATCCAAACAAATAGCCGAACAAGAAGCTAAACAAGCAGAATTTACAGTTAAAAAAGCAACCCAAGATGCTCAAGCTGAAATTAACCGTGCTAAAGGTAAAGCTGAAGCTCAACGCTTGCAGCGGCAAACATTAACAGCCGAAATTTTGCAGCAGCAAGCAATTGAAAAATGGAACAGCCAGTTTCCGACAGTAATGGGAGGAGGCGGAACTTTGCCATTAATTAATATTGCGCCGCCGAGTTCTCAAGCTGCAACTCCTGCTAAATAAGCTGCTGCATATCGTGATTGCTAGGGCGCGGGGAGAAGGGAAGAGGGGGAGAGAGTCTGAGGGGGAGAAGAATAGACGGTTTTTCACTGCGGAAGTGAAGATGTGCTTTTTTTAAATGCCGAACAGCAAGGGTAGAAAATACAACTAACCACTAAGGTGAAATCCCGCTTACTTAAATGCCCAGATACAATTTACGTTGCGCGAGTCCTGAAAAACGTTAGAGTAAGAAACAACTCGGAAATTGTAAAGGTTTGCTTGAAAGTTCGGCTGATGGGAGATCGGGAGAACCAGTCAATTTCTAATTTAGGTGAAGTGGGGGATGTCGGCGATCGCCATACTGCGTCAGAAGCCCTGTGGCTGCGCGATCGAGCTTTGGCCGCTACTAGCAGTGGCATTGTTATTGCTGACGCCAATGCACCCGACTGTCCTATAATTTATTGCAATCCGGCCTTTGAACGGATGACAGGTTACTGCGCCGAGGAAATCTTGGGGTGCAATTGCCGATTTTTGCAAGGCCCGGATACCGATCGAACTACCGTAGCTAAGATCCGCGACGCATTGCGCCTAGGTCGAGAAATCCAGACAACAATCAAAAATTACCGCAAAGACGGCACTCCTTTTTGGAGCAAATTGTCGCTATCTCCCGTGCGAGACGACAGCGCTAATTTGACTCATTTCGTAGGGATTCAGTCGGACTTGTCGGAACGCATCTGTGAAGTGCACGAAGCACTGCAGCAAGCTAACGACCAACTGCAAACGATTTTGGAAGCAGTTCCGGGAACAGTATCTTGGATTAGCTCGGATTTGCGCTATTTGGGGGTTAACCAGCACTTAGCCAAACTGCATGGTTTGCGGCCGTCGGCTTTTGTCGGTCAAGATATTGGTTTTCTGGGCGCTAGCTCGGATTTTAACTCTTTTGTGGTGGAGTTTTTTGCCGGCGACGCTACGGAAGCGGTTAAAGAACTCAACGTTAAGCTACAAACCGACGGGGCAGAGTCGCAGGGATACTATTTGATTGTGGCTCAAAAGTACGATCGCGGCAAAGCAGCTTGTATGGTAGGGATTGACATTACCGAGCGCAAGCGGACAGAAGAAGCTCTGGTGCTGACTCGCAAGGCGGTGGAAAGTTCGAGTGACGCGATCGGCATCAGCGATGCGAACGGCACTCACATTTATCAAAATCAAGCGTTTTCTCAGCTATTTGAATGGGACACCGCAGAGGAATTTAAATTAGCCGGAGGTATATCGGCAGTTTTTGCTGACGCCCCAGTCGCCAGGGAGGTACTCGACACAATCGCCCAGGGTTATTCTTGGTGTGGTGAAATTACCAACCGCACTAAAAGCGGTAAAACTTTGCAAGTGTTGCTGCGGGCCGATGCTATTAAAGACCGCACAGGGAAAATTGTCGGTCTGATTTACATGAATACCGATATTACCGACCAAAAGCGCACGGAACAAGAGCTGCGGCAAAGCGAGAAGCGCTTTCGATCGTTGATTGAAAATGCTAGAGACATTATTGTAATTCTCGACGAGAAAGGCTTTTGCCGCTATGTCTCTCCTTCCCTAGAGCGGATTTTGGGCTACCCGACGGCGGAAGTCCTCGGCAGATCTATATTTGACTTGATTCACCCTGATGAATTGCTGATAGTGGATCAAGTGTTCAAAGGTGTGATGCAAATGCCGAGAGTTAGCCTGGGAATGGCGGAATACCGAGTGCAGCACAAGGATGGTTCCTGGTGCGTGTTGGAAGCAGTGGCGACGAATTTGCTCAACGAACCTTCGGTGCGGGGAATTGTGGTCAACTGTCACGACGTGACTGAACGCAAGGTGGCTGAAGACCAATTGTTGCACGATGCTTTGCACGACGCGCTGACGGAGTTGCCGAACCGCGCTTTGTTGACTGACAGGTTGGGGCAAGCTTTTGCCCGCGCCCAACGGCATCCGAGCTATCAGTTTGCGGTGCTGTTTCTGGATTTGGACAGGTTTAAGGTGATTAATGACAGTCAGGGACACCGCATGGGCGATCGCCTGTTGGTGGCTGTGGCTCGCCGTCTCTTGACTTGTTTGCGGCCAGGCGATACGGTGGCTCGTCTGGGGGGAGATGAGTTTGTGATTTTGCTAGAAGAAATTCACGGTGTTGATGAGGCGATCGCCCAAGCAAAGGCCATTCTCAAAACGATCGAACGACCGCTTTATTTGGAAGGTAATAAAGTTTTAATTACTGCTAGCATCGGCATTGCCTTAAGTACCAACAAATATCAGTGGCCGGGAGATATTTTGCGCGATGCTGATATTGCGATGTACCGGGCCAAAGCTCTCGGTAAAGCTCGCTACGAAGTTTTTACCAGTGCGATGCACACTCAAGCTGTGGCTTTGATGCACTTGGAACACGATTTGCGGGAGTCGGTTGAAGAACTAAATTTGAAATATTCGATAGTGGATTTCGCCTGTGGGACGGCGGCGGAAAACTCGCCGATGAGTGACATCGATCGGAAATTGGAGCGTCAGAAGTCGCCATTGACTACTTTAAAATTGGAATGTCCTTTTACTGTTTATTATCAGCCGATCGTTTGTTTGAAAACTGGCTCTGTTATCGGATTTGAGGCGCTGGTGCGCTGGCTGCACCCGGAAAGGGGTTTAGTTTCCCCGATGGAATTTATTGCCATGGCGGAGGAAACAGGGTTAATTACGCCTTTGGGTTTGTGGGTTTTGAACGAAAGCTGCCGCCAAATTATTAAGTGGCAGAGTTTGAATTTACCTGTGGGAAATTCGCGGCTGACTGTAGCCGTAAATCTTTCCGGGAGGCAGTTTGCGGAACCGGAGTCGATCGAGCAAATTAAGCAAGTTTTGCAGGAAACGGGTGTTGATGCTCGCTGTTTGAAGTTGGAGATTACTGAGAGTGTGGTGATGGAAGATGGGGAAGCGGCGGCGGCGATGCTTTCACAGTTGAGAGACTTGGGGATTGATTTGTGCATTGATGATTTTGGCACTGGTTATTCGTCTCTGAGTTATTTGCACAAGTTCCCGATTAATATTTTGAAGGTCGATCGCTCTTTTGTCAGTCGCATCGGGGAAATGGGCGAAAATTTGGAAATTGTGCGGGCGATCGTCATGCTGGCCCGCAGTTTGGGGATGGAGGTAGTGGCAGAAGGGGTGGAAACCGCCGTCCAATTGGCTCAAATGCGGGCGATCGGCTGCGAGTACGGTCAGGGATACTTTTTCTCTAAACCTCTCGACAGTGAGGCAGCTACAGCCTTGTTGAGGCGATCGCCCAAATGGTGAACTGAACTAAATATTTAACCGGATCAAATTGCTTGATTGTCAATAAGGGCGATCGATCTTTTCGTACTCAATGCCTTGGGTGTTAAAATCAAAATTTAGTATAATAGAAAACTATCGAGATAGGTAAAAATATATGTCTCAATCTGTTGTGCCAGCAGTCGAAGAAAAACAGCTCGATACTTCGCCGACATTAACTTTTGAAGAATACCGATTTTATCAAGGAGAATCTGATGTAAAATATGAACTGTACAAAGGCAAATTAATCCCGATGCCAACAGCCACAATTTTACACATCAAAATTTGCGAATATTTAGTTTACCAATTGCAGCGTTACCTAGCTGAGCACAATCTCGACTTAGTAGTAAAAACGGGTCTGGGAGTGAGAACAGATGAAGATAAATCTCGGATTCCTGATGTAGTTGTCTGCACTCAAAATCTTTTGGAACAAGCTGCTGCTAGACCAGGTGCAGGTATCCTAGAATTTGATGAAAAGCCGCTGTTAGTGGTAGAAGTAGTCAGCGAAAATCGCCGCGAAGATTACGTGATAAAACGCGGAGAATACGAATTAGCGAATGTGCCAGAATATTGCATTGTTGACCCTAAAACTGGCAAGCAAAAAATCCGGCTTTTTGCATTGATTGAAGGTGAAGATGGTTACACGTATACAGATTTCTTGCCGGGTAATGAAATGGAATCTGTAGTATTTCCCAATCTGAGATTATCAGTCAATGAAATTTTAGATCCGCCATTGGTGGAAGGGTTAATTAAGGTCGAACAAGCTCAATTGCAGAAAGCTGAAAGGTTGGCGGCGAGATTGCGGGAGTTGGGGGTAGATCCTGATGCTGTGTAGGAAATTGGATGAAGTACGTGAAGCGAAGTTATCCCGCAGGGAATCGCCCTTGACCTCTCTCAATCCTCTAGCGGCAAGTCGCGCAGGAAATAAAAGCGATCGCTTTGCCAATTTTCTCCTTTAATTCGCCCCACATAATTTGTCAAAGGAGAGGAAAGCTCAACGAGAATTTCGTGCAAGTCTTTGGGTGATAACGGTCTAAGTGCATTAGACATTGAATAAGCACCACTAACAGCCTCGACACTTGCTCGTTCAAAACCACTCTTTTCCTGATACTTTTTTAAACTATGCAGAACATCCGATCGCACTTTAATTTCTTGTTCAACTTGCTCAATATATTTAGCAACTTCATCATCAGATTGTCCCGGTTTCAAGTATTCTTTAAGTTTAAATAAGTCCACCGAGTTAGGATAGTTGCTTTGAAGTTTAACCAGTTTTTCAAGCGTCTCAGGGTTCATAATTGCCATACCGTGTTTTTTTGCTGCATCCATAAGTTGAGTAGTTGGAACGCCAGGGCCAATAATCAACTTAGTTGCTTTGGCGAGGGTTTCTTGATCTTTGAGGCGTAGCGTTCCTAAATTCAGCAATTGAAGTGCTGTATCGTTAGGGATTTTTTTACCAGCTTTGCACTCGCCAACTAGGGGGTAAGGTTTTGAGCATAATAAATCTAAGCCGCCAGCACCACCTTTGTGAGCATAATCTATGGTAAATCCCAAAAACTCAAGGCTATCGCGCACTACAATTTCAAAGTCTGTTCCTGCTTGATAGTTGCTTTTGTTTGTATCCAGTTCTTTGGTGCGATTTCCCAAAGCTGCTATAGTCTTTATCCAAGCTAAATCCGGTTTGATTGGTTTTACAGGCTTATCGCTACTCCAACCGAGAAATATTTTGATTTCTGCGTCTAGTTGTTTGGCTTTTGGGTTGGTGGTGGATAAATGCACTAATGCACTTTGCAAATCTTCCCATTCTGGATGTTCAGGAGGCTCTAATTTTTCCAGCTTTTGACGGCGTTTGGCAAAGATAGACTCACTCAACACTGGCGTTGCATCAGTAACGTTTAGAGACTTTGGCAAAGATACAAAATTGCCGCTGGGATGCACTGGCATTTCCAGTGGCTGAGGTAGCAGATAGACGCGAAGATAAGCTAGAAAAATATAAGGTTTTTCTAGGAGAGTTTGCTGTAATGCCTCTGTTGTCCAGACTGTTAACTGCGACAAAGCCTCTACTGATTCTGGATCATTCAGCATTTGGCATAATTCGCATTTAGCCCAAGCTTTTATCAAAACCGTTTCAGAATTTAACTGAGCAAGTGCGTTTTTAGCGACGGGCAAAAAACTTGAGCGATAATGTTGCTCGTGGGGTAGCAAATTAATCGAGATATTGGCGGGGTACAAAGCAAACTTCTGCCCCGGATTAATGAATTTCCGGGGCATAGCCACAATTAATCGCCCTAAAATTAACGCCTCAACATCAGCAGCAGGTAGACGCAGAGCATTGTACATCGAAACAGATATACTCATGATCAACTAAATAAATCACTCAAATCATCCGATTCATCTGTATTGTCAATAGTCGGCGGATTAAGAAGGTCTTCTAAAAGTTGACGTTCATCTTCATCATCAACAACAGGCATGATACCAGATGGATCGCTCAATATCTCTCGCAGTAAAGGATTGTCAAAAGTTAGCTGCTTCTGAGAGATGAAATCAAAAACTTGATTTTCCGTTAAATTATAGTCTCTGCACTTTTTACAAACAGAATAAACAGCGATTAAAGGTTTTATTTGCTCTTCTATTAAATCTGCGATTTCACCACCTCTTTCTTGAGGTGAGACAAGTTGTTCAAGTAACTTGTATGCTTGAGCAGTCTTCTTTATTGTTTCGATTTTGGCTTGAGAACGGACTAAACAACCGCGAGTTAAGTCAAATCTTTCGTAATCTATTAAGCGCCTCAATCCTGCAACTAATTCATTTTGAGAAGACTGGATTACTGCAATGCCAATTTTGACCACTTTTCCATTTTCTGTGCCAATAACTTTGAAGTTAATACAATCATTATTTTTGGCTTTTGGCTTGATTTCAGTAGTAACCTCTTCAATCAACACTCCTTCGATTGTCTGACCTTTCAACGTTTCAAAACCAAAGCAAAGAGCTTTAGCAATTAGGGAGTTATTCTGCATATAGTCTACGAGACCTGATTCAAGTTCCATGAGAGCAAGTTCAAATCGCTCAAAAGGATCTTCTGGAAGAGCAGGTCTAGAAACTTTAAAATTCTCTTCACACCATGTCAAAGCTTCCCGTACCGCTGGCTTATTTGTGCCGTATTCTTTGAGCTGATTCTCTTCAAAAGGATATAGCTGATTGTGAGGCTTTAAATTCCTGAATTCATAGAAATCTTTCAGCCACAAAGTTACTATCTCTATCATTGAATTGCCATCAAGAAAGTTTAATTCAATTGGCTTTCCTTTTGTATATGTTGATAGTCGAGCTGGTGTACCGCCCGACATCAGCTTGATTTTATGTGTCCAAGTATTGGGCAGCATTACTGTGAGAATGACAACTCCTTGACCGAGTTCCGATTGATTGAGAGTATCGTGGAGGCGTTTAACTAAATCAGCAATTACCATTTCTGTTGGCAAGCCATCATCAGTAGAGTTGTTTTTGACATCTATTTCATCAAAACAAATGATGACTGGGTTGTAGCAACTCACCAAATTCACTATTTGCTGAACTGTATTAAGAGCTTCAGCTTCTCTATCTTGATTGGTTTTACCAGAATTTGCTGGCAATCCCAGTTCCTCAGCCTTAGACTTATCTAGTTCCTCACCTGACAACCATTTGATTGCAAAGGCTGACTGAATTTTTGAAAGCGTCCACAAAACAGCACGAATAATATAAGGATCAGCATTAGGCTTTGTTTGGCAAACTTTTTGACTCATAGTGTTCATAAAACTCCTATTTTTAGCCGCCCAACTAGCACATACTTTATCAAATCGGTCAAGAAAATTGGCGGGTGAAAGGTTTGGAGCATCAGCATTTATAGCTTTCAAGCCTTGATTTGCCATTGCGGCAGCTACTTCCTGCCACTGCATCACCCCTTGATTAACTGGGTGACTCAAACTATTTGCTAAGGTTTGCTGAAATTGGTACTTAATCAAGTTTAAGTCGGTGTAATTATTGACGCTTGCATAGACAAACAAAGCGCCACCATCTCGTTCTAGTCGATAGCGAATGCGAGCGAGAACATGGCTTTTACCGACTCCTTGCGGAGCAGTTAGGGCAAGGGAACTAACTTTATCTTGACTGGATTGACTGGTTCGCACCAGCTCAACGGCCTGAAAAACTGCATCAGAAGCGTGTTTGTTGAGAGTGGGAACATCGGGGAATCCTTTTCCCCAAATATCCTGCTCTTTGACAATGCCAGTTTTGCTAAATGGATTGTGACTTTGGATGGCAGCTTTGAGGGATTCTATGGGAGATGCGGCTGAATTTTCCATAATGATTGGGTGTGAGGTAACAAACTACAAAAAGATTCAGGGTAATTTTAGGCGTTCAAGCGCTTGGCGTAGTTACGAAATCCAACGCCAGAAATGGTGATTGAGTCCTCGCGTTTGTCTGCAGTGATGTCTGGCATTTCTCCAGACATTAGCTGAAAAATATCTTGAGCCTGCATTTTCAGTAGCCACTCATTGAACTCCGATCGCCCTACCCTTTCCCCGATTGCCCGCCGCATCCGATAAATCGGCACTAAATCGTCTAAGTTATAATCCCGGTTCAAGCTGTCATACACATCGAGCGCCACAGCCTTAAAATCGTCATAGGATGCGATCGTCCCTACATCCCCTTTCCCTTTCTCAACCCGAACACTTGCCGCACCATCCTGATGCCGAATCCACTTCAACAAAGAATTTCCCAGGCGAGTACCAATTTGAGAACCATCAAACTCAAACAGAGAATCCTTACTTTTCAAGCCTTCCGCTAAAACTTCTTTCCCCTTCGCCGTCAATTCCACCAGCGTCACCCGATTTACCAGCGAATACTCGATCGCCCCAGTCGCCTGCAATTCGCCGAGCACTTCCACATATCTCTGACTCGTCTCATTAGTCCGCACAATCCGCTTAGTCAACTCCCCCTTTTTCACCTTCATCTTCCCGCCGCTCAAATCCCACAAATTCAGCAGTACCCGAACTTTCGCCTTCGCATCCCACACCGCTTGCTCTTCCGGTGTCAAAGTTATAGGCACCGCAATTTCACTTTTCTCAGACATATCCATACCTTTAAATACTTGTTTTTACTTTTAAAGTTTACCAGAAACCTTGCTGTGAAACCTTTAAACTTTTCCGCAACAATCCGCGCGAGGCTACGCACAACTTATGCAAATTTAATTTAAAAATAATAGGCATTGACTAAAATGTGATTTTTTGATAAAATAGCCAATCAAACGAGCGTTCGCAGTTCAAATTCTTTGCAGTAAATGCGATCGAAACCATTTTAAGCACAGCCCGCTACGCTCTAGCAACCTCAACAAATGTAGCGATCCCAACCGCAGCTAACAACTAGCAAATCAGCTTAACTGCGACTTTAGTTCAATGCCGGATTCTGCCTTTAGAAAGACGAATTCAACCTAAACATCTTGTTACATTGCAATGGCAATCAAAACATTGAACAACATTTTACCCATGAAGAATATTCCCGACCAAATTTCCAACATCAAAGAAAAACTTCCCGACGTTACTCCCACCCCTCCTGGTTTAAAAGCTCAAGCATCTAGCCACGACCTCAAAGCCCGTTTAGATTGGGGCGAACCAGGACTCACAATCATCGACGCTCGTGATTTTGAAAGCTTCACCAAAAGCCACATTACCGGCGCGGTAATGATGCCAATGGACGAATTAGTCGCACGAGCACAATCAAGTTTAGAACCCATCCGCGACATCTACATCTACGGCGAAAACGACGAACAAACCGCCGAAGCTGCCAATCTTCTCCGTGCAGCAGGCTTTAGAAAAGTAGCCGAACTAAAAGGCGGAATTCCTGCTTGGAAAGCCATCGACGGCCCCATCGATGGTGCTGCCGAACACAATACTCCTGGCCCCGACGCCTATAACGTTTTTTCTCGCTTGCAACACCACGCCGAAGCCCAGAAAATCAACAAATAATCACACAGAATACCTAGATCCCCGACTTATTGAAGAAGTTGGGTATCTAACCAAATAATTTGTTTGTAGTAAGGAATCGAGCTCTCTCTTAAAGCTTGCAGTCACTAAGCACTAAAGTCCTTACTACAAACTTAATTGCGATCGTATAACCGGACTAGATATTAACATTCGCGGACGCAAAAAGTGCTTTAACACGCTACTTATAGCGTAAAGTGACCAATGCACATCATACATAAACAAGTGTGTGTCTCCAACACGGATTAACACTCCTTCCTCGCGTCCAAAAATGCTTTGACTTCCCTTAAAACTTGCCGATTCCCATCAAAAGTAATCAGCTTAACAGCATCCTCAAAGGAACTCCAGGCAGAATTTTGAACTTCCTCTACTTGCAACTGAACTTCCATTGAATTTACAAAAGCCAAAAAATAAGTAACAGTCTTTTCAATTGATTCTCCTTCCTTTGCAAAGGAATAATGTTCCACAGAACTAGGCTTCCCTTCCTTAACAAAGGAATAACGTTCCACAAAACTAGGCTCCTCAAGCACTTCACAATCGCGGATGCCAGTTTCCTCCTCAAACTCCCGCTTCGCCGTTTCTAGCGCCGATTCCCCCTGATTCGCGTGACCTTTAGGAAACGCCCAATGTCCCGCTTGATGTTGAATCAACAAAAACAAACTATCAGTTTCAGTGGCAAAAACTGGCACAATGCCAAAAGCTTCATCTTTCATCTTTTTACTGACACGATTTTACCTATCAAAACTAATATTACCACCCCAACCGAGTCGGCTGTTCGTAAACGCGCTTCAAAGTATTAACATCCCTAGCCGAAATAGGCGGAGGGTTTCTCACTTGAGAAAAATAAAGCACATCAGTTTCCATCAAACTGTGACCCCAAATTCCCAAAGCGTGACCCAACTCGTGTCGCGCCGTCGCCGGAACATACTTACCCACTTGAGTCGGATTCAAATAAACCGAAAACCGATGAGATAACACAGTTTTATCACCATCGCGACGGGCGTACAATTCATAGGTAGCCTCTCCAGAACGCGATCGCAAAACCCCTTGACGCAAAGGCGGAGCCCGACGTAAAATCCTAATATCAGCCACCTCCGAACTATCCACCACTTCCAAAGGCAAATAAACCCCCCATTCGCGGACAACATCCAACACAGCCGCCACCCATTCTTCAGACTTATTAGCATCAACTGGACGCTCAATATAAACCTGAATCGGAAACTTAGACCATAGCAAATGACCGAAATTCGGTGGCTTAACCTGCTCAAAATAATCACCACTATCCGTGGAATCTTGCCAATTGGCCAGCGTTGGCGGCAAAGGGTGAACCTGTGGATTCGGCAAACTATTAGGGAAAGAAGAAAGACTCGCCGCCGGAGTATTAACCTGAGTAAAAATTATCAGGCTAAAACAACATAAAGCCAATCCCAAACCAGCCAGCAATCGAGATTTTACCGTAACTTTCCACAACCGCATTTTTGCAACCGCAGATAGACACAAATAAACGCAGATGAACTTGAGATTATCTGCGTCTATCTGCGTTCATCTGCGGTTAAAAATCCAAATCTTATAACTTAGGCGCCAACCAACCAGCACTCAAAATCACAGTCAAACCCATAAAAACAATAGACAGACCCCAAGTAATCCGGTTCAGACTCGTTTCTGCACTCTTGGCGCTGGTAAACAATTGAGCTTGTCCGCCAATCCCGCCAATACCATCGCCTTTAGGACTGTGGAGCAACACAAAAACCACAAGTCCTAAAGCAGACAAAGACCAGATAACTTGTAACACAGAAACAATATTCATAATCTGGAGTAATTGGTAATTAGTAATCGGTAATTTATTATCATATCAAATTCGGTCGATCGCCCGCAATTTATGCAGGGACACTCCAAGATCCCAAGGCGTGTCAACTTAAGCCTAAAACCCTTGATAAATATCGCTTTTACCTGAGTCTAGATCCCCCTAAATCCCCCTTAACAAGGGGGACTTTGATCCATTTCCGGTCCCCCCCTTCTTAAGGGGGGCTAGGGGGGATCGAGGCCTAATCGTCAAACAGCAGACCGGTATTACGTTTGACGTTAAGTTGACACCTATGGGCAGTGCCGTCCCTACCTGTAGCGAGATTTGACCCAGACTTTCTACAATCGGACTCGCACCGGAGTGCGATTGGCGCGAACTTCAAACTCAGCCGATCGTATCATAGAGCGTCCCGTCATTTCCGGAGGCTGAGGCAACCTCAACAGCTCCAGAATTGTCGGCGCAATATCCGCCAAACAACCATCCGCCCTCAGAGGAACATCCGTTCCGTGACCCGGAATCTTCCGACCTTCGCCTTCTACCAGAATAAACGGCACTGGGTTAGTAGTGTGAGCCGTCCAGGGATTCCCGTCCTCGTCAAACATCTGCTCAGCATTTCCGTGGTCAGCAATAATAATTGCCGTACCCCCAGCTTTACTAATGGCGCTCAACAGCCGCCCCAAACATTTATCCACAGTTTCGATCGCAATTATCGTCGCATCCATCATCCCCGTATGACCAACCATATCCGGGTTAGCGTAATTAATCACCATAAACGAATAGATGCCTTTTCCCAAAGCCGTCACCGCCCCATCCGTCACCAAGTCCGCCGACATCTGGGGCGCCTCATCGTAAGTCGCCACCATCGGGCTCTGCACCAACTCCCGGTGTTCCCCGATAAAAGGCTCTTCCAGACCTCCATTAAAAAAATAAGTCACATGAGCGTACTTTTCAGTTTCCGCCGTCCGCAACTGCTGCAAACCGTGCTTAGAAATCACCTCGCCCAGAATATTGTTCAAATTCTGCGGTTCAAAAGCCACCATTACCGAAAGTTTCGGGTCGTACTGAGTAAAAGTCGCAAACGCCAGCGGCTCAATTAACTGCCGTTCAAACCCCTTAAAATCGGGAGATACAAAAGCCTGAGTCAATTCTCTAGCCCTGTCCGGGCGAAAATTGAAGAAAATTACCCCATCGCCGGATGCCACTGCTCCGCGGGCAATTCGAGTCGGAACTGCAAACTCGTCGGTCACTCCTTCAGCATAGGATGCCTGCAACACATCCACAGCCGATCGACCGTCAGGCGCACCCTCAGTCGTCATTACCTCGTAAGCGCGCTGCACCCGATCCCAGCGCTTGTCCCTGTCCATCGCGTAGTAGCGGCCGCTAATGGTCGCTATCCGACCGACCCCTACCTCTGCGATATAACTTTCAATCTTACCTAAAGCTTCGACACCTTCTTTCGGAGTAGTATCACGACCGTCTGTAATGGCGTGAATGCAAACATCAGAAATTCCCTGTGCTTTTGCTAATTGCAGCAAACCCTTAATATGACTGAGATGGGAATGAACCCCACCTTCAGAACAAAGACCAGTCAGGTGCAACTTGCCGCCCGTGGCGCTGACTTTCTCGCAAAGCTCAACCAGCGCCCGGTTGTTGAGCAAGGAACCATCTTCCACTGCATCCGAGATCCGCACCAACTCTTGAGGAACCACGCGGCCCGCGCCCAGATTCAAGTGACCAACCTCTGAGTTACCCATTTGCCCGTCTGGCAGCCCTACCGCCCGACCCGATGTGTGAATCAGAGTTCTGGGATAAGCGGCCCAGAGACTGTCCATGACGGGTGTTTTTGCAGCGGCGATCGCATTTCCGTCTTGTTCTTCACGATAACCCCAGCCGTCTAGAATAATCAGCACTACAGGAGATACAGACGCTTGTGCCATGTGAATACCTTATTTACAATAATTAATTTCTCGATCGTCATGATTTCCGATTTTGCGGAACATCGGCCGCTAATCAGTTTACATACTTTCTCAGCTCCGGCTGAACAAGGCCAACCAAAATTCCCTCAGCCACAGCATTTTGGGAACTTATTTCGACCGGCTTGGCGAATTGTTTAATTGATTGCCTTGGCTTGTACTGTGAATCGTTGTCGGAGACTGTTACCGATCTCACCAACAGCAGCCGTGCTTTTGTGGCCGGATTTCACGGATAGTTTAACCGTCGGTGGCTCTTGAAACACTAAGAACAATACCACGCTTGGTTGCATTTTGCTACCGCCTCAACCAATATTTTTAAAAGCCTTGACCGGGCTGCGAATAACTTTATAGGACACGAGTTGAGCAAAAATCGCTTGTCTACTCTGCTCTCTTTCAACGGATATAAAATTCTACAACATCTTTTTTAATTTTTACATCGTAATTGCCAAAGAAATCGTGACCGAGCAGACCTATTGGCATTTGTTTGGCGATCGCCACTTCTACATTTTGGATCGCAACACCCCCAACCCGAATCGATCGCACTACGCCGATCGGGAACTCGACAACGCTACCGTCAGCGATCCCCGCTCTCACGGTACGCACCGGCCTCACTCCCAGTGCAGTAGCCATCCGCTGAGAAATCAAAGTGCCACTTGCCCCGGTATCGAGAATCATCTCAAAAGTCTTGTTGCCGTTAAATACCACATCAATCACCGGCGTCCCGCCAGCGCGGCGCTTGATTTTAGCTTGAAATACTTGTGGATTCCCCAGTGGCTTCGCCCGTTGATTTGCAGGCGGTTTGGCACCACCATTTGACGGGTTCCAAAACTGAGAGTACAATTTGCCAGTTGTGAATCCCGATCCCGTTATAGTGCAATTCCCTTCGGGATAGCTCCGCTTCACGAGCTGCTGGGAACTCGCATCGGGCATCAATGTCATCACCTGGGTTTCTGGCTGATGTGAATCAGAATAGACCTCGCCGCCCCCCACCGATCCCACACCCAGCAAAACGGTCGCAAAAACAAAGCCCGATCGCCAAATTCGCTTGAGAATCACTTTTGCCATTATCTAAATACCTTAATTGATTCAATATGTCGAACAACTACCACCACTGATATCCTAACCCGCTCCCAAAAACCGATCGCCCGATCCCCAGATCGGATCATCAGGAAAACTTGGCAATTTTCAAGCGATCGCATAACATCGAACACAGATAAACTGATAAACGACAACAGGCTGTAATTGCAGAGCCTTGTTGGAGATCTTGAAATTAAGCATTTAGGGGCGATCGGCAATGCACAAACTTTTATATTTTGCGACTATAGGACTACTAGCTTTCTCGATCGGAGGATGCGGTGGCGACGAAGGCACCAACACAGCCAGCCCCAGCCCCAGCCCTAGTGCAGCCTCTCCGTCTCCGGCAGCCTCTGCCAGCCCCACCCCAGCAACTCAGGCTTTCCCGTCTCCAATCGTAGCCGCCCAACCTCCAGGGTTAATTCGATCGACCAACCCAGATGAACGAGCAAGACAGGCTCAAACAGGAATCGGCAACAAAAAGGACAGGAATCCAACGCTTCCGCTTCAGCCGGTGCCCCAAGGCCCTGTGACAGCAAATCCTTCTCAGTTAGACCCCTTTGGGCCGCTGCCGCCGATCGTATTACAAATCCCTCCAGGAGCCAACGGGGCGGGTGGGATTACCTCAGAAATCCCCAAACTGCCACAGCGACAAGTTGCCGTGCTACCCCAGCTTCCCGAGTTATTGGCTCCCCCCCCACTTAACAGGCCTAATCAGACGGTGACTATCCCCAGGTCACCCACGGGTGGTCGAGGAGGCACTCAGCAACTACGAGGTCGATCGGGAGGTCCTTTACTTCCCGGAGGTGATGGGGGGCAAATTGGCTTGCCGCCCCAGGTTCCAGGGCTAACTGCTCCTCGCTTAGGTGGCGGTGGCGGAAATGGTTCCTTACCCGGAGGCACCGGGGGACAAATTGGCTTGCCGCCCCAAGTTCCTGGGCTCACTCCTCCTCAGTTAGGTCGTACTCGTACATCCCCGCCTGGACTCGAACCCATTGCAGCTAGACCCATAGGAGTCCCGGATCTGCCGGAACTGCCAGTAGACAAGCGCCCCCCCCAATGGAGAGACCCCAATGCCAGGGTCAGAAGAGGTACTGGCACCCGCCCTCCTGGAACTACTGGGCCAATAGCAAGTAGACCCCAAGATGCGCGGAATCCCCAGACTCGCCGTCCAGCACCCCCGCGCCCGCCCCAGCCAATAGCAGCTAGACCTATAGGAGTACCGGATCTGCCGGAACTGCCAGTAGACAAACGCCCGCCTCAGTGGGTAGACCCAAATCCGCCGCCACCTCCCGTCATCCCAGTAGTTCCGCCACCGCCTTCTACCGACCTCGCTACGGGTACTGAAGTCAGCGGGGTTGTAAAAGTCGGGAACGAGACGCAAGTGATTGTCAAAGTACCGAATGAACCAACCAGCCGATATGTCAAAGTCGGGCAGCGTCTGTCTAACGGGCAAGTGTTGGTGAAGCGCGTCGATCTCAAGCAAGGAGCCGATCCGATCGTGATTCTCGAGGAAAACGGCGTTGAGGTTGCCAAAGGTGTTGGCGAAAAACCCGCCAGTCGCCAACCACAACCCGCCAATGCAGTTATTAGCCGTCTCCCAAATCCGAATAGCTCAACGCGACGCTAAAAATTGACAGTAAAGCAGGAAAAATGCTAAAGGCAAAAATTAGAGTTTTTGCCTTTTTGCATTTAGGGCAGATCTCAAACCTGAAGGTAAAATTAGTACAGGGATTAAAAAATAGACGACTTTTCAGCGAGTATTAGCTTCTAGAAAATCCCTATTAGTAATTGAAGTTAAAGGAGATTGATCATGCTCGGTTCAATTCAAAAATTAGGGATGGTGATATTAGTTGCTTCTTGTATCGGCAGCGCTACTAATCTCTTGAATCCCCAGCCATCAATGGCTCAAGCAACACCCGATCCAAAACCCGAAGAAGGAAAACGCTCTCCCTTCTGCCAAGGAAACCCTCCTACGGGAAGAGTAAAATGCAATTACGAGGGAGGCGATAATTACGAGGGAAATTTCGTTAACGGCCTGCCAGACGGCAGTGGAGTCTACGTGTACGCTAATGGCGATCGCTACGAAGGACAATTTCGCAATGGAGTGCCAAATGGTAGAGGGACATTCATTTTTAAAGATGATGCCCGCTACACAGGCGTGTTCCAAGACGGCACAATGAGATCGGGGACGGTCGTTTTTGCCAACGGCGAGCGCTATGTCGGAAACTTCGCAGTTGTCAGGAACGTTCAGACTGATGCCATTAGCAGCCAACCCTCAGGGCGGGGTCAATTTTTTTATACCAATGGCGATCGCTATGAAGGACAATTCTTTGCAGGCTCACCCTTTGGCCCTGGGGTATTGGTTCGGGTAGACGGCACTCGCTGTTCCGGCAGATTTTTTAATCAAGAACTTGACGCTAGTGTCACCTGCACTTTCCCCAACGGTACGCGCTATGAAGGAGAATTGCGAAAGGGAGTACCTCACGGTGTCGGGACGATGATCGATGCTAGCGGTAGGCGCTTTCCGGGAGTATTTCGCAACGGCAAACCCGGAGTTTCCTAAAGGATAAATTGAGGTTTTCAGGCAACTTTTGACCAGAAATCGGACAAAAGACAAATGACGAAGGAAAATAATATCCAGAAGCGCATAGGAGAGACTTAGTTAATGATTTCCAGTTTAAAAACCAGTGGAATCCCTCTATTAGTTGCATCAGTGTTAATTGGTAGTTACGTGACTTATCCCTTTCCCTCAATGGCGCAAGGAACAGAAGCTAGAAACGGTCGCTGCGTGCCAGCTATCCCTACAGGTAGAGTTAGATGCGATTATGACAGCGGTGATAGCTACATCGGACAGTTCGTTAACGGTTTGCCCAGTGGCAGTGGGGTATACGTATATTCCAACGGCGATCGCTATGAGGGGCAGTTCCGTCTGGGCAAACCAAATGGTCGAGGACAATTTATATTTAAGGACGACGCCCGTGTGGAGGGCATATTCCGAGATGGCAAAGTTAGTTCCGGGACCGCTATTTTTACTAATGGCGATCGCTATATAGGGTCGTTTTCTCTCGATCAAAAAGTAGGAGTGCCCACGGGACAAGGGCAATTCATTTTTGCTAATGGCGATCGCTTTGTGGGTCAATTTTTAGGGGGCAAGCCTTTAGGTACGGGAGCGTTCACCCGGGCTGACGGCAGTCGGTGTTCGGGACAGTTCTATACTCAAGAACTTGATGGCAGGGGTAACTGTTCGTTCTCCAACGGTATCCGCTATCAGGGAGAGTTACGCAAGGGATTGCCTCACGGCAAAGGCACAATTATCGATACCAGAGGCCGCCGACTTCCTGGGGTGTTCCGGGACGGCCAGCGGGTAGAGCAATAAACTGGGAATAAGTGCGATCTGTTAGTAAGGGCAGGTTGACGGCTAATATTTTTTGCACAAAACCTGCCATTGCTAGGTTTTAAACTCAAAACTATTGATAATTTATGGCCGGCTTTTTCTCAACCGAATTGCTAATGTTAAATATCCACTTAATGGAGTTAATGGAGGCGTTTTGATATGACAACTACTGCTTCTGCTTCCGGCCGCACCGGCCAGTTTCCCTTCGACTTTGCCCCGCAGCGGACTCAAGATGCTGATTTGTTGCGACAACTCGGTTTTGTGCCTGGTTTGAAGGAAGTCTTGACTTTGCGCCAAGTTCATGCTTTGGAACACGCTACTGTTTGGGTACTGGGCCAATCGTTTGGTGCGACCACAGCAAGAACCGATAATGAGTTATTGGGCGGGATGTCCACAGACCAAGGGTTTTATCTTTATGGCCACGTTAACATTGCACAGTTGCGTCAGGCAGTGCGCGAGGCTTTGCAGCGGATTGCCAGCGGAGAGTGGGATTTAGCTGTACATCCCCGCTGTGGCACGAATTTGTCGGTGGCAATGCTGCTAACGGCAGGACTTGCTGTTGGCATCAATTTAGCCCTGCCTCGCGGGCCCATTCTGCAACTTTTAGGTTTGGGTGCAGCGGCGGCTGCTGCGGCTCAGTTAGCTCCTGATGTGGGATCTCTGGCTCAGCGTTACGTCACAACTGCTATTCCGTTTAATTTGAGTGTAGTTGATATTACTGTAAGTCACGACTTCTGGGGACGCGAAGCTCATTTTGTTCGGGTGCGTTGGGTTGAATAGTTGCTGCGGGAGGAGGAGAGTGGGGAAGTTGAGCAAATGTTCTTTCTTCCCTCAACTTCAAGCCGTTAAATCTCCTACATGGCTTCGTTGCCGAACCTCCTTCTTCCTGATTCCTATTCCTGTCCTGAAACCGAAATTTTTCTTCTTTCATCAACTCTTCAACTAATGGCATAGACAGTATTTCATCCACCGATCATGCCAGATGGGAAAACTAATAAGTCAAGATTGTAGGCTGCTGAATAAAGCTGCCATTGGTTAACTAAATAATCGAATTTTTTTATATAAAACTGTTGCTGTGGGCAGGTGATTAATAGAGCTTTGTATATACAGCGGATTCCGATGTAATGAGGTACAATAAAATATCATTGTTGTAGTCAAACCTAATGAAAGCGTATTCTCTCGATCTCCGGCAAAAAA
>NZ_JAUBQR010000057.1:0-31362 GCF_036701385.1 Microcoleus sp. Pol12B4
TTTGTTTGAATGGGAGAGAAGGAAGGGCGATCGCCCCAGCAATATCAATCCTCTACTCAATAGCTTTAGCGATCGTTTGATGATGTAGACTCTCCCTCATCATTATCAAAAAAACGACTAAACTAAGCGCTATTTCTCGACTAGCTTTTAACTAGAATTGCTTCTCATCCTGATGTTGTCGTCAAATCGAGGTGAAGTCAACTGGCTGTGCATATTCTGCACAATTGTGTCCCATTAGGTGATTCAGCTTTTGGGAGATGTCTAATGTTTCTGGGCCCAATGACAACTTGAGTAATTTGACTGAATTCTGTCTGCTATGGAAATAGCGATCGCCTCTAGAGGCAGTTATACATAATATAAACATTTTGTCAATGCGTAAGTCCTAGAAGTAAGATACTGGGGAGCGGTCTTTTCTGAGGATTAGCAACAATTCTATACATAAACTTGTCAAAAAATGTATTATTATATGGTTTCAAATAATTGAATATTTTTCAAAGGAAAGACTCTTCCGTAGAGAAGAGGATAGAATAGTTATACAACTAGAGTCTTGTGTAGGAATTTTAATTAATGTAATGTAATAAAAATGACATAAATTAGCATATTCGTTCAACTATAATACGTATTGCTGGGTCAAAGACAGCATAATATTGATATTAACCAAGTACCTGCTGGACAAATTCTAAAATAGCCTCAGCCAGTTAGTGGATGACTGCAAGTCCCAAAGTTCCGTTAGGTCTGCTCTTGGTTCGAGCTTTTATCCTAAATATTTTTTTCGGTATACGAATAACGGGGTATGTCTCTCTACAGAATGGACAAAGAGCTACCCAATAAATTGTCAAACTCCGCCATGAGGCTAGAATACAGATTAACAATTATCCTCATAGCCATTTAAAAATTAATCATTATCCATTACTTATTTGATTATGAAAAAACACCTAAACCAGCGCCTCACAGAACCCATAAATTTAATGGCATTGTTGTTAATTTTTATATTTCCTTTTGCTCTGGTAGTTTATCAATTAATTGCTGAAATTGATATTAAAATTGAATTCGCTCAAGAAGAAAAAGTCGGCTTGGCTTATAACTATCCGTTGAAAAATTTGCTTGTCGCTGTTATTGAACACCGCACGCAAGTTAATCAATATTTAAATGGGGACAAGTCTTTAGCCCCTGCGATCGCCACGGCAACAGAAAAGATCGAGACGGCAATCCAAAACCTCAATGCCGTGGAAAAACAGCTATCGCCCCAATTTAAAACTAGCCCGCAATGGCTAGCGCTCAAAACTTCCATTAATGGCAACTGGCAGCGATTAAAAAAGCAAAAATTAAACTTATCTCCTACCCAAAGCTGGCAAGCACATACAACTGTTGTTAACGATATCCTCGATTTAATTGCCCACATTGGAGATGTTTCTAATCTCATTCTCGATCCATCTTTAGACAGTTATTATTTAATGGATACCGTTGTCACGCAGCTACCATTAACGATAGAGAATACGGCTCAAGCTAAAGATCTCGGTGCAAAGATAGCCACTCAACAAGCTAAACAAAAAATTGCAGACAGCGATCGAGCCAAACTTTTGATTATTCGGAGTTTAATTGCACCGCCTATCCAAGCAGTGCAAAGAGGCTTGCAAATTTCTGCTAATGCTAATCCGCAAATTCAGCGGCAGCTATCCACTAGCGTACGCGAAAATTTCAAGGATATCAAAAGATTTATTGACTTACTCGACAAAGATATCATTAATGCCAATACCATCAACTTACAGCCATTCGTATATACAGCTACAGCCACAACTGCCCTAGAGTCCCAATTAAAACTTTACAATACAGCTTTTCCACTTTTAGATCGTTTATTGGAACAGCGACTGAATCAGTTAGTTAGTAGAAAATATCAAATCATCGGGTTTGCACTGCTAGTATTAGCGGTAGTGACTTACATTTTTATAGCTTTTGTCAGCAACCGCAAAAAGCGCCTGCAATTTGAAAAAGAATTACAAGCTGCTGAAGCCAAATATCGCAGCATTTTTAACAATTCAATTAATGGAATTTTCCAAGTTACGCCAGCAGGGGAATATCTTAGCGCTAATCCAGCCTTGGCTGAAATTTATGGTTACAATTCTTCTGACCAATTAATTGGCAAATTAACCAATATTAAACAACAACTTTATGTAGATCCCAACCACCGAGAAGAATTCATAAAAATTATAAGCGATTGCGGTAGTGTTGCCGATTTTGAATCTCAAGTTTATCGCCGCGACGGTAGTATTATTTGGATTTCAGAAAATGCTCGCGCTATGTGTGATGAAAATGGCAATATTCTCTACTACGAAGGTACAGTAGAAGACATTACCGAATACAAACGTGCCGAACAAGAAATTTATGCCGCTAAAGAAGCCGCAGAAAATGCCAACCGCGCCAAAAGCGAGTTTCTGGCTAACATGAGTCACGAACTGCGAACCCCACTCAACGGGATCTTAGGCTACGCCCAAATCCTCAAACGTTCTGTAAAACTAGGAGAACACGAACAAAATAGTATTGAAATTATCTACCAGTGCGGTTCTCACCTGCTAACTTTGATTAACGATATTCTCGATCTGTCTAAAATAGAAGCTCAGAAAATGGAACTCTACCCTACAGAATTTCATTTTCCCGCTTTTCTACAGGCCGTTGCCGAAATTTGTCGGATTCGCGCCGAACAAAAAAGTCTCAAATTTAGCTACCAACCCGATCCCGATTTACCCATTGCCATTCACGCCGACGAAAAACGCTTGCGACAAGCATTAATTAACCTTATTGGTAACGCCATCAAATTTACCAAAATAGGAGAGATAAGTTTTAGTGTCAGTTTAATTGAAAAAAATATTAATTTTTCCCATCAAACTAGCTGTAAAATTCGCTTCAGTGTCAAAGATACAGGAGTAGGAATTAAACCCGAAGAAATCGCCAAAATATTTTTACCTTTTGAACAAGTTGGATCTCGTAAAAATCAAGCAGAAGGAACGGGATTAGGACTGGCAATCACTCAAAAAATTATTCAATTAATGGGTAGTACCATTCAAGTCACCAGTCAATTACAAATGGGCAGTATTTTTGGGTTTGATTTAGAGCTATTAGAAGCCACAGAATGGGTTAATACAAGTTCTCAAACTGACAAAGGTAAAATTATTGGATTTAAAGGATCTCCCCAAAAAATTCTCGTGATTGACGATCGTTGGGAAAATCGATCGGTCATTGTTAATTTACTGACTCCTCTAGGATTTGAAGTAATAGAAGCGACTAACGGTAAACAAGGATTGAACATAGCAACTCAGGCTAAACCAGATTTAGTGATTACAGATTTAGTTATGCCAGAAATGGATGGATTTCAATTGATGGAATACTGGAAAACAAGCTTAGAATTAAAAGATATTAAAATAATTGTTTCTTCGGCAAGTGTTTTTGAAACAGACCAAAATCAAAGCTTACAAGCTGGAGCTGTTGATTTTTTAGCCAAACCAGTTCAAGCTGAAGAACTTTTAGAAAAGTTAGAACTTCATTTACAAATAGAGTGGATTTATGAAGCTGCCTCATTGATGCCTTCAGGAAGGAAACCAAATTACGATAAAATTGTTCCTCCTCCTCCAGAAGTATTAGATAGACTGTTTAATTTGGCTTTGCGAGGTAATTTGAAAGAGATTATAAAACAGACAAAAACTCTTGAAGAAACCGATCCAAAATATATGTCATTTGCGTCAAAATTGCGGCAGTTAGCTAAAGAGTTCCAAGAGAAAAAAATCCTGGAAATGCTCACTCAATACAAGGAAATAAATTTATGAACAATTTAAATTCTTACTCAAATACAATTTTGGTAGTGGATGATGTCCCTGCTAATTTAGGAATCTTAGCGGATTTCCTCACTGAAGCTAGTTTTGAGGTTTTGGTCGCTCAAGATGGAGAAAGTGCTATTCAAAAAATAAATTATGTGATTCCAGACATAATTTTATTAGATATAATGATGCCCGGAATAGACGGATTTGAAACTTATACACGCTTGAAAGAAAACCCCTTATGGAGTCAAATTCCTGTAATTTTTATTACGGCTCTTTCTGAAACAGATAATGTTGTCAGAGGTTTATCTTTAGGAGCCGTAGATTATATTATTAAACCTTTTCAAAAAGAAGAGGTTTTAGCGAGAATTAAAACGCATTTAGATTTGCGGCATTTAACTAAAACTATTGAAGTTAAAAATCAGCATTTATCACAAGAAATTGCGGAACACGCCAAGGCTCGTGCAGACTTAAAACAGCTAAATCAAGAATTGGAAATCCGAGTCAAAGAACGAACAGCAGAACTGTCTCAAACGCTGCAAGACTTGTACAGAAGTCAAGCTCAATTGGAGCATAATGCCTTCCATGACTCCTTAACTGGTTTGCCAAATCGAGACTGGTTGATTAAGAAGTTGCATGAGTTAATTGCAGCAAACACAAGTTATTCTGTTTTGTTTGTTGACTTAGATCGTTTTAAAATTATAAATGATAGCCTAGGACATTTAGCAGGAGACGAGCTACTAAAGTGCGTAGCCAAGCGGATGCAAGGGTGTTTAAAACCTTGCCAAATATCAACGCGAATGGGTGGGGATGAATTTGTTATTTTACTAGAAACAGAAACCGGAACTTTAGTCGCTCAAAAATTATTAGAACAGTTTAAGTTACCCTTTAATTTTAATGAATATGAAGCTATCGTAGAAGCGAGTATTGGTATAACTTCTAGTGCAATAAATTATCAACACCCGATGGATATCCTTAGAGATGTGGATATTGCGATGTATCGAGCCAAAAAGCAGGGAAGTGGTAACTATCAGGTTTTCGATCCGCAGATGCAAGCGGATGCAATCGCACGCCTCGAACTGGAGCAAGACTTGCGAAAAGCGATCTCTCAACAAGAATTTTGCTTATACTATCAACCTATTGTTTCCCTCATTACTGAAGAAATTAAAGGTTTTGAAGCTTTAATCCGCTGGAATCATCCCAAAGGCATGATTTCACCCGATCAATTTATCCCTGTTGCTGAAGAAACAGGATTAATTAATCCTTTAGGTTGGTGGATTTTACGGGAAGCTTGCAGCCAGTTAAGACGTTGGCAAGAGGAATTGCCTGACCTGCCTTTGAAACTGAACGTTAACTTTTCTCCTATTCAATTCCAGCAAGTTAATTGCTTGGAACAAATTGCAGAAATTTTACAAGAAACTGGGATAAAGAAAAACACTTTAAATATAGAAATTACTGAAAGTTGTCTATTAAAAACAACAAGTTTTAACTTTGAATTTTTAAAAGCTATGGGGGTTGGTATATGTATCGATGATTTTTGTACTGGCTACTCTTCATTAAGTTTACTCAAAGAGTTGCCAATTGATACTTTAAAAATCGATCGTTCCTTTTTGCAAAACTTGGCTCGAAATCCCAACGATACAAGTTTAATTCAAACAATTATATTATTAGGTAAAAATTTAAATATGGAAATTGTTGCTGAAGGATTGGAAACTCAAGAACAAATACAAATTCTTCGAGAACTAGGATGTATTTTCGGACAAGGTTACTTTTTTTCTCGCCCCTTAGATAGTCATAACGCCACGCGGTTTATAGGCTTATAATTGAAATAATTTTGTGTTATTTTCCATCATCAATTTGATTTTTGTTATCGGCTTTGTAATCGTTAATTAATAACCGTAATTGTTTTTCCTGAAAGCTTGCAGCCAATTCACCTACCCGTTCGGCAAAGGGAATATATTTTGCATCCAATTTTTTTAACTGTTCAACTTGTTGAGTCACTGCTTTTAAATTACCTCTCATAACCAAATCGTATAAAATTACCAGTTCTTCATCTGGTGGAGGGACTAACAAAGAAGCTGAATCCGATCGCACGAATTGATTGACATTTTGATTGAGGTGAGATGACTCTTGATATACCCAAGATATCCCTAAATGCTTTTGTAGCAATACAAATAAATCAGCCGCCTGTACGGGTTTGGGTAAAAAAGCATTTGCGCCCATATCTAAACTCTTATGCTGGTCAGCTTCAAACACGCTAGCTGAAGAAACGATAATGACTAAATCTTTAAACTTAGGTTGAGAGCGGAGACGGCTTACTAACTCGAAACCATCCATTTCTGGCATTACTAAATCAGTAATAATAGCATTAAAATCGCTACAATCGACTTGTTTTAAAGCTTCTTTGGCATTTGTAGCTTCTAGCACTTCAAAGCCAAGGGGTGCTAACAAATTAACCAGCACAGATCGATTTTCCCACTGATCGTCAACTGCGAGAATTTTCAGTTTAGTTCCTTGATAGCCAGCGATCGCAGCTTGTAGCTGAATTGCCGATTCCCATTTACTAGCAGAAGGTAAATCTAAATCAAACCAAAATTGGCTGCCAGCATTTAACTGACTGTTAACTTGAATACTGCCACCCATCATTTCGATGATTTTTAAAGTAATTGCTAATCCCAAACCCGTTCCTTCTGACATCTTATCGGTATTGCCTACCTGTTCAAAAGGTTGAAAGATTTTCTGCATTTTCTCTTCGCCAATCCCCACTCCAGTATCTTCAATTTGAAAGCGGATAGAGTTGATGGCATTTAATTCATTAGCGTTAGTTTCTAAGGGTACTGATTTTACAAGTTGAACTTTGAAGGTAACGCCCCCTCGATCGGTAAATTTTACAGCATTACCTAAGAGATTAATTAAAATCTGCCTTAAGCGTTTTTCATCCCCTTGCACGTTGGTGGGTAAGGAAGAGTCAAATTGACAAATAAAACTGATGGCTTTTTGTTCCGATCTGAGGCGAAAGATTTGGCTGACATCTTCTAAAAATGCCCAAAAATGAAATTGCGTCGGGTAAAGTTCTATTCTCCTAGCTTCGATTTTAGAAAAGTCGAGGATGTCGTTAATTAAAGTGAGCAAATGAGAGCCACATTGATAAATAATTTTTAGACTATTTACCTCTTGATTGTCTAAGTTTTTTGAACGCATGAGGATTTGAGCATAGCCTAAAATCCCGTTGAGGGGTGTGCGAAGTTCGTGGCTCATGTTTGCCAAAAATTCGCTTTTGGCTTTGTTCGCAGCGTCGGCAGCTTCCTTGGCTATTTGCAATTCTATTTCTGCTTGTTTGCGATCGGTAAGATCGGTGTGAGAGCCGACTAAACGTAGGGGTTGGCCTTCCCCATCTCGCTCGACAACTCGACCTCGCGATAGTATCCACCTGTAGCTACCGTTTTTGTGCCGCATCCGAAATTCCCAACTATAAGGTTCGTTACTTCCTCTTTTTAAATACTTTCCTAAAGAGTCTAATATCGGGTGTAAATCATCGGAGTGAATCAGTTCTTCCCAAGAACTAAACTCGTTAGAAATTTCGCTGTCTTGATAGCCTAGCATGGCTTTCCATTGGGGTGAAAAATAGATGGCGTTGGTTTGGACTTGCCAGTCCCAGATGCCTTCATTAACGCTTTCTAGGGTTAATTGATACCTTTCTTCGCTTTGCCGGAGCGTCTCTTGTATCTGTTGGCGATCGCCCATTTCTTGCTCTAATGCTTGAGTTCTTTCTGCGACTTTTTGTTCTAAGGAGTGCGAATAATCTTCTAATTGTGCGTAGGACTGCTTGAGTTGCTGGCTCATTAAATTGAAAGAAGTCGCTAAAGCGCTGATTTCTTTAACGGAGGAGGCCGTTACTTTTTGCTCGAAGTCACCGCCAGCGATCGCGCTTGTGGCTTTACCCAAACGCCGAATCGGTCGGGCTATCCATTCAGAAGTCACTATTCCCAAAACTGTTGCGAAAAATAGTGCCAAAAGACATAGTAAAATCGTCGTATGTCTACTCCTGTTAATTTGTTCCATAAAATCCTTTTCTGGAACCGCAATTACAATTAACCAATCAATCCCTTTACCATCTTGAAAAGGAACAACTTGTAGGAATTGTTTTTGTCCGTTCAGTAAAAAATCTAACGGCTGAGAATTTTTAATAGAATTGAAATTGTTAAATCGCTCTGTTAGATATTTTGCAGTCGCTTGGGTTAAAATATTTTTGCTGTCGGTTGCCAGAAATCTTTGCTTATTTCGGTATGGTTTTTCTGATGTGGAAGTAGCGACTAGCATTCCGGTTCGCTCAACAATAAAAGTTTGTCCTGTTTTCCCAACTTTTAAAGTTTGCAAAAAATTACTAATCAGGGATAAACGTAGAGTGGTAAATAATACCCCAAGAACTTTTCCTTGTCGATTAAAAATAGGTTGACTTGCTGCAATTACAGGAGTATTAATAACCTCGCCAAAATATATTTGATTCCAGATAGGTTTGCCAGCTTTTATACTCCGTTTATAAGGTTTTATTTTTCGAGTATCGAAATTATTCATAATTTTGATTAATTTCAGTCTTTCCCCTTGACTGCCAGTAGAATAAATATATAACTGATTTGTATGGGTTGTTCCTGTTGACTGAATTACCTGCTTTCCTTCATCATTAGTGTGAATAGCTACACCTTTACCTTTTTCATTTATTATTACTATGCCATTTACGCTATTAAATCTATTTTTTTGTCGCCAAATATGACGCTCCCACGCTCTCATATCTTCCATGCTCAATTGGCCCAAACTAACAGCATCAGCATTAATTTGATTAACTAAATGGGGAGCAGCAAGATAGGTATGCAAATTCTGCTCAATTCTCGTGGCAATTTCATAACGCAACTGTGCCGCTACATCATTCACAGCTTTCTGTCCGTTTTGTAACGAAAAATATCCGGTTAACCCTACGGCTGTAAAGATTTGTAAAACAAAAGGAACAATTAAGACACGGCGTAGCGGCATTTTCTGGAACTTAGCAACATTTGTACGCATAACTTTTTAGGAAAAATGTATTTGTCTATACTCTAGAGCAACAGACTATTCACCAGACGTAGGACTCTTCTGTAGAGAAAGGGAGAGGAAAGCCATAAGACTAGAGTGCGTTACAAAAACTTTACGTTAAAATAAAAAAGATTACATTGGTTAGCATCCTCGTTGAACTATAATATGATGATACACCAATGGGAGAAGGTTAATTTTTTCCCGACCCCTAGATAGTCAGAACGTCATGCAGCTTATAATTGAAAAATCATGCTGCCGATTGGCTCTGCAAACTGGCAGATTAGATAGTCAGGACGCCACGCGGCCTATAATTAAACACCAAGGAGAAGGCTAAACCTTTATGAATAATTTATCTTTCTCAAAAAACACCCTCTTAATTGTAGATGATAATCCTACAAACTTAGGTGTTATATTTAACGTTTTAGATGAAGCAGGATTAGAAGTTTTAGTAGCTCAAGATGGAGAAAGTGCGCTGCAAAAAATAGAATATGTCACTCCAGATTTAATTTTATTAGATATAATGATGCCGGGAATTGACGGATTTGAAACGTGTTCTCGACTGAAAAGTAACCCGTCAACTTCAGGAATCCCGATCATTTTTATGACGGCTCTTGGCAACACCGATCAAAAAGTCAAAGGTTTGAGTCTTGGGGCTGTAGATTATATCACTAAACCCTTTCAAAAAGAAGAAGTATTAGCTCGAATTCAAGTTCATTTAGAGTTGCGAAATTTGACCAAAGATCTGGCAAGCAAAAATCAATTGCTCCAAGAAAAAATTGAAGAAAAAACTACTTTAGAAAAAACTTTACAACAATTGAATCAAGAATTAGAAAAACGAGTTGAAGACCGAACCTCTGAACTAAAACAAGCTCTACAGACTATACAACAAGCTCAACTCCAATTAATCCAAAGCGAAAAAATGTCTACCCTCGGTCAATTAGTGGCTGGAGTGGCTCATGAAATTAATAATCCAGTAGGCTTTATCAAGGGAAACTTGACTCATGCTGAAACTTATATTCAAGATTTATTAGAAATTGTTCATCTTTATCAGCAACAGTTTCCCTCTCCAGGTGCAGCGATTGCAACTCGTGCCGAAGAAGTGGATTTAGAGTATCTCATACAAGACTTACCCGAGCTTATTTCATCCATGAAAGTGGGCGTAGAACGGATTCGTCAAATTAGTGTATCTTTAAGAACTTTTTCCCGCGCTGATAGTACATCAAAAGTAGAAGCTAACCTGCATGAAGGGATTGACAGTGCATTACTAATTCTACAACATCGATTAAAAGCAAATGATACACGTCCGAAAATAGAAGTCGTTAAACGATATGGAAATTTACCTCTAGTACCGTGCTACCCCGGACAGATAAATCAGGTATTTATTAACATTATTGCTAATGCCATTGATGCTTTAGAAGATTCTCTTCAGAAGCAAAGCTTGGCAGAAATTAAAGTAAATCCAAGACAAATTACGATTTGCACTGAAGTTGACCCCCACCGAAATCTCGCCATTATTCACATTAAAGATAACGGTTTGGGAATGCCGGAAGAGGTATGCACTAAAATATTTGATTATCTATTTACAACCAAGCCAGCAGAAAAAGGTACGGGACTGGGTTTATCGATTAGCCATCAGATTGTTGTAGAAAAACATTGTGGTCAACTGAGTTGCTTTTCAGAACAGGGTGTTGGGACAGAGTTCATTATTGAAATTCCTTTAGCCTAAAGGGAAAGCCTAGGAATTAACGAATTTATTGGAGACTAAACTGACAGAGCAGGGAACGTCTCTACTCGGTCATTCGATTTTAGATTTTAGATTTTAGATTGTGGATTGACCCCACGGATAAATTCGGGGGCTTGAGGATTTTAGATTTTAGATTTTGGATTGACTCCACGGATAAATCACGTGGCGGGTACCATCAAGAAATTCTTGGTCAATGAGACCATTCATTTAGACGCGCTATCTAGCGGTTCAAAGCAGGATTTATCAACGCCCTTGGAGAAATGATGATTTTCAGCCCCGCAGTTCCCCCAGCCAATCAATAAAAATTAAGAGAAGCCGTTAGGACTTACGCATTGACAAAATGTTTATATTTTGTATAACTGCCCCTAGAGGCGATCGCTATTTCCAGAGGAGACATAATTGAGTAAAATGACTCAAGTTGTGATTGGGCTCAGAAACGTTAGACATCTCCCCAAAAGCTGAATCACCTACTGGGACACAATTGTGCAGAATATGCACAGCCAGTTGACTTCACCTCGATTTGACGACAGCATCAAGATGAGAAGCAACTCTACTTCTCTACACTAATGCAACATTTATCAGGGTTGATAAAATGTAGTATTGTCCCTTTTTTTAAGGCTATTGTAGCAAGATTTTTCGCAAATGGTATTACTCTTTTACAAATCCCGATGAGTAAACTCCTTCGCATCCTTCCCTACATAACTAGCGGCAACAT
Source organism: Microcoleus sp. Pol12B4 (assembly GCF_036701385.1). Classification (NCBI taxonomy): domain Bacteria; kingdom Bacillati; phylum Cyanobacteriota; class Cyanophyceae; order Oscillatoriales; family Microcoleaceae; genus Microcoleus; species Microcoleus sp. Pol12B4. The sequence continues at coordinate 11,336 of NZ_JAUBQR010000057.1, forward strand.
GACCATCTCCAACAACTCGATACTTATAGGTAATTAACCCTTCTAAACCCACAGGCCCGCGAGGTGGCATTTGCTGCGTACTAATCCCCACTTCTGCACCGAAGCCGTAGCGGAAACCGTCGGCAAATCGAGTCGAACAATTGTGATAAACTCCGGCCGCATCTACTCCATTTAAAAATGTTTCGGCGGTTTCGCTGTCTTCGGTAACAATGACATCGGTGTGTCTGGAACCGTATGTATTTATATGGTTAATTGCCTCTTCCACAGAATCTACTATTTTGATTGACAAAATCAAATCGCTGTATTCTGTAGACCAATCTGTTTCTGCTGCTTCGGCAATATTTTTAAGGATAACGCGAGTTTTTTCGTCTCCCCGCAGTTCGACTTTTTTCTGCTGCAAAGCTTCGGCAACAGTGGGCAGGAATTTGGGGGCGATCGCACTGTGAACTAACAAAGTTTCAATGGCATTGCAGGCGGCTGGATACTGGGTTTTTGCATCGACAGAAATGTCTACTGCTTTCTGAATATCCGCCGCTGTGTCTGCGTACAAATGACAAATTCCGTCGGCGTGTCCTAACACGGGAATCCGCGTGTTTTCCTGCACGAACCGCACGAAGGAATTAGAACCTCTGGGAATAATTAAATCTACATATTCATCCATTTTCAGCAGTTCGATTGTTTCTTCCCGCGTGGTGAGCAACTGCACGACTTCTGGATTAACCGCAGTTTCTGCTAATGCTTGATGTATCACTTTTGTCAATATTTCGCAGGACCGGACTGCTTCTTTGCCGCCTTTGAGAATGACGCCGTTTCCTGATTTGATTGCCAAGGATACTATCTGAATTAACGCCTCTGGGCGCGCTTCAAAAATAATGCCTAAAACGCCCAAAGGACAGGTGATGCGCTTCAGAATTAATCCTGTATCCAATTCACGGTGAATTTGCACGACACCGATCGGATCTGGGAGTTTCGCAACATCTCGCACGCCCGCGATCGCACTTTTCAACTTGCTCTCATCCAACTTGAGGCGATCGTACAGCGGTTTCGCAATTCCATCCGCCTGGGCAGCCTTGCAGTCAGCAGCATTCGCCGCCACAATATCCGGCGCAGCAGCTTCTAACGCTTTGGCAATAGCCTCAATAGCTTGATTTTTGGCATCAGCGGACAAAACTGCCAATTTTCTAGCAGATACGCGCGTTTTTTGGGCAATTTCAATAATAGACATGGCAGTAACTTTTAAATAGTTTTGATTGTTGGGTTTTGAATTTTGAGTTGTGAATTGAATCCGCACAAATAAATTTCGCGCCGGTTTTCAGTCTTAACAATTCTAGAGGAAATTCTATATTTTTGTTGAGACCCCTGACAGCAATCCGCATTAACAGGTTAAAACAGTGAAGTATAGATAAAATCCCACGGTCATTTCCATTTGTCAATAACCTTTGGAGATTATTATGTCATCTCATGCCCCTTTACGCAAGGCAGGGCGAGCCGCCAAAGCCGGCGTTAAACTGATACAGAAAACTGGCGGAAATCTCGTTTTAGCTTCAGGCGTCACCATCAGCCTGCTGTTTGGTATGGTGCTAGCGCTATCTTTAGCATCAGTTTTAATTCTCAACAGTCCCGATCCAGTTGCCGGATTGGCGATCGCACTTCCCATAACTCTGATTTTTAACATCGCTGCTTTTTTCCTATCGCCTTACTTGATGGACTTAAGCCAAAATTGGCTCTACAATACTCGCTGGGTTTCCCTAGCAGAAATTGAAAGCCTAAGTCCCGAAACAGCTAAAGTTATTCAGAAGGTTTGCAAGCAGAAAAAACTCTCTTCTCCGCGTTTAGGAATTATCGACGACCAAAACCCTACTGCTTTTACTTATGGTTCCTTTCCAAACAGCGCTCGCTTAGTGGTCAGTCAAGGTCTTTTTACCTATTTAGACGACGAGGAAATTGCCACTGTTTACGCCCACGAACTCGGTCACATCGTCCACTGGGACTTTGCAGTAATGACTTTAGCTTCGACTTTGGTGCAGATTACTTATTTAATTTACACTACAGCTCACAGGATGGGTCGAAGTGGTGGCGACAAAGCTAAAGATGCGGCGGGTACTGTAGCTGCTGTTGCTTATTTGTTTTACATCGCTGGCACTTATTTATTGCTGTATTTGTCGCGGACACGAGAATATTTTGCCGACCATTTTGCCGCCGAAACTACTGGCAACCCCAATGCTTTGTCTCGCGCTTTGGTAAAAATTGCTTACGGTATTTTGGAAGAAGGACAAAGGGCAAAAGAACCCAGCATTTTGTTAGAAGGAACTCGCGCTTTAGGCATTTACGATGCCAAAGCTGCCACATCTACTGGGACTGCTTACAGGATTTCTTCGCAACCAGAAAAGATTGGGCGAGTGTTTTTGTGGGATATGTTTAATCCGTGGGGTTGGTGGATGGAGTTGAACTCGACTCACCCGCTGACTGGTAAACGAGTTCGCGCTTTGAGCACTTATGCCGAACAATTAGGCTTGGATGTTGAGTTTGACATGGGCCGAATTGTCGGCGAAGGCAACGATTTGAGCAAGCGGAGATTGTACGGCAATTTTGTGTTCGATTTGCTGCTGTACAGTGCAGAAACTATGGGCTTAGCGGTGGGTTTTGCGATCGGCATTTCCCTGTATGCTGTAAACCCGATGATGATGGTTGCTTGTCCTTTAATCGGTTTGGGTACGGGAATTTTGCTCAAGACTCTGGTGATGTTCCCGAATTACCAACAAGCAGAACATTTGGATGTTTTAACCTTAATGTCTGACCCTTACGCAAGCCCTTTACGGGGTAAGCCGGCGCAACTACAAGGCGAATTAATTGGTCGCGGCGATGCGGGTTATGCCTTCGGTTCAGATTTGAAATTGCAAGACAGAACGGGAATGATTTATCTGCGCTATGCTTCTCGTTTTGGGCCAATTGGTAATTTTATGTTTGGCATGAAACGAGTTGAAAGTTTGATTGGGATGGATGTTAGGACTTTGGGTTGGTTCCGCCGGGGTGTTGCACCTTGGATGGATTTGATTCAGCTTGAAAGCGATAGCGGTACGACGGTTAAGAGTTATCACCGCTTTTGGTCTTTTGTGATGGGTATAGGGGCGATCTCGATCGGTATTGCCTCGCTCTTTATATCATTTCCTGGTTAAAAGTTGAACAGAATAAGTCTTTACTACAAATAGGTTCATAGTGAAGACTTTATTCGTTTTAAGTCAGGGTTAAGGACTCAAGCATTAGTATCAACTTTAACAGTTGACAGATTAACCTCTTTCTGAGTATAATCTCTGGCTTTTAAACCAGGGGCTTAACTGATGACCGCTCACTTTTAAGTGGTTGAGCTGATTTGAATTCCGGTGTGGAAGACAATTGCTTTAGATCGATAAATACCGAAAATTGGCTGGTATCCAACAACCCGGAATTAGGCTGTTTTTTCTTCTGCCATTTTTGACCGATCGCACAAAGTTTGCACATGATTTTAGCTCTTTTTGAGAATATAATAGTCGTTTTGGAAATCATGGGCTAGTTGCTTGATTTCAACGCTGCTAAACCCAGCTTCACTCAACAGTTGTAGCGCTTTTTCTTGACCCCACATCGCTCCCAGTCCCATGCCACCGTATGCTAAAGAAACTGTCATACAGTGCATACAAGAAATGGTGTAGAGCAACGGCGCAATGGGGTGCTCTAGATTACCCCCTACATCCGTTGTGGCGCGGATATCTTGCATCAAGTAAACACCATCGGGACGCAACGCTTTGTAGATGTTTTGTAGTACAATATCGGGTCTGGCTTGATCGTGAATTGCATCAAATGTGGCGATCCAATGGTAGCGATCGCACTCATCCAATGTGGCGGCATCCTTCACCTCAAACTGGATATTATTCAACTTCCGCAGTTGGGCTTCCGTGTTGGCATTGGCGATGGCTTCTCCCGAAAAATCGTAGCCTGTGAATCGGCTATTGGGAAAGGCTTCAGCCAGCTTGTTGAGTGCTCGCCCGCAGCCACAGCCGACATCTAGCACCTCAATACCCCGCTGCAACGCTTCGGTAAGTCCGGGAATTAGTGGCAGAATATGGTCAAATAGCGCCGATACCACGGTTTGACCGCTATCTTCTGCCATCACGGCATGAAAACGTTTGAACTCTGAGTAGGGTACACCGCCGCCTTTGTAGAAACAATCGATAATCCGGTCTTCCACCGATGCCAACACCGGAATGAATTGAGCAAAAGGAGCAATGTTGTTAGAAGCGGCAGCCCGTGTCAGGAATGCTGCATTTTCTGTCGGCAAAGTGTAGGTTTTGTCGATCGAATTATAATCCACTAAGCGACCCGTTACCATTGCACCGAGCCATTCCCTCACGTAGCGTTCGTTTAATCCCGCAGCATCGGCAATTTGTTGACTGGTAGAGGGCGGCAATTCTGCCATTGTGTCGAACAGTTCGGTGCGATGCCCGATCGAAATCATGACTGCGAGTGCGCCACTGTTGAGAATGTCCAGCATCCGTCCGGCGAATGCTTCTGCTTTGGTTTGATCGAATGTTTGTGTCATCATAATTTAATGGTTATGGTATTCAAAAGTCATTAGTCATTAGTCATTAGTCATTAGTCATTGGTTATTGGTTATTAGAACAAACAAATAACACATAACCAACAGTCAACAGCCAACCGTCAACCGTCAACCGTCAACCGTCAACAATCATTCCGGTGTTACCGGAATTGATTTCACGCATCTGTTCTTGCACCCAAATTTCAAACAATTCGCGGAGCAAACGTTGACGCATTGCTAAATCAAACTGAGCCGGAATCAATGTTTCTAATCTAACAATCGCCAGCCATCCTTCTACAGGGATAGGATGCCAAAGCTGACCGGGCCGGCTTATCGCCAACAGATGCGCCAAATGGGGGTGGATTGTGCCGAGTTCGGCCGGGCCAACGATTCCATTGACTTGAGCTTCTGGGCCTTGGGAATACTCGCGCGCCAGTTCGGCAAAGGATTGCTCTTTTTCGTAAATGCGAAAATACAGTTCTCGCGCAACTTCTGGATCTTTAACCCGAATCAAAGAATAGATGACTCGATCTAGCGATCGCTTGCTTTGCAGAAAATATGACTCTAGTTTCTGATGCCAAGTTTGGTGTTTGAATTTCTCAATTTTGAGCAGCCGGGGAATGAAAACTCTCTCTAAAAATTCCCGACTCATCCCGTGCTTTTTTAGCCAAAGCTGCTGTGTGGTTTCGTCGATCAGTTGATTTTGTTCGTAGAACTGCTGGCTGGCATTCACGATTTCTTCAGCGCTGCAATCAATGGGGGCGATCGCTTCATCAATGATGCTCTCGCGGTATAATTGGGGCAGCATTTGGTAGCTGGCAAGTCGAGGAACTATCTCCTCCCCAGAGATGGTGCGATTGCGGATTTGTAATAAAACTGCGGTCATAGCTGTCTGGCTTCAATTAAAGCCATTTGAACGAACAATTGATAGGGTAAGGTGCACAGTGTGCACCCTACAGATAGAGTTTTTACATCCAGGACTTTCTAGTTGGGAATCGGAGTCAAGGTAACAGAGTAATTAGTGTTACCTGTGAATTGAGAGGATTGAAGATAGTAGTTAGTTGCAGGAGCCAAGTTTTGGACAAATCCTTCGGAAATAGTGCCTCGCTTAACCACACTTCCAATTACCTCACCTGCATCGACGGCGCGATTGTTGTTTTTGTCTTGAATCAATCGGAGATCGGCATCAGCGCTGAGATTATTGAGACCAAAGTGATAAAATCCCTGGGTATTGACAGCGAGATGGATAGTATCGGTGGTGTCGGTGTTACCCACAGAACCTTGACGAGTTCTTGGTTGGTCGTTGGAAAAGACGGCACCGAAATCATCTTCTACGGCGAGGACTTTGCTGGGTGTTCCGATCGCGTCAGCCGATACTCTCAAATTGTAGGGAGTATCGTTGAACGCACGGTTCCGATTGACTTGCACCACGTAATTGCCTGCATCAACGTCAGCAACTGCTGAGGACAAGTTGATTACTTCATCCAAACGCAATCGATCGGAAATAGCAATTTGCTTATCGTTACTATCAACTAAGCCATTGCCATTGAAATCGCGAAATAGTTGAACATTCAGATCGTCGGTCATACCAACCAGCCCAAGGTTGATATTTTTATCGCTATCCAGACGGAAACTGTAGGTGTCTTTGCTGTTGAGATTACTGATAGTACGGCGCGGAACTACTACGGCACTATTAGATGGCAAGGTACCAAGGTCAAATTCAGCCATTTTATTTCTCCTTAAAGTGTAAAGGGATGAGTTAATTTGCTGGTTGTTTGATTAACTTGATATCAATCTAACGAGGCGATCGTTCCGAAACCGTTCCGAAAGCGTTCCCAAAGCATCCAAGCGCGATCGTCCGCGCGAATTCAAGGTTTGAGAACTTCGGCACACCAAACGCAATCGAAGGGAATTCCAGCTTTACCGTGGGCTTCTCGAATCACTTCCGCATCGGGCGCATTCAGTTCGCACACCACGCGAGTTTTATCCAGCAACGCATAGGAACGCACCCATTCAATACCTCGTTCCTGATAGCACGCTAAAATTAATCGCTGGGCTTCCTTCCACTCTTCATCGGTAAAGCCATTCGGATAACTTCCCTCCCACACCTTGAGGATTGGTTCGTTCCATACAGGTGGCACACCTTCAGGTTCAATAACTTGGGCTGTCCAAACCTTGCTAAATCCAACATCGGCTTGGCGATAAGCTTGTCGCACAGACTCTGCATCTGGTGCCTCAAAGGTGCAAATCATGCGATGGCGATCGGCTGATAGTAAAGAGTAGCACCACTTGGCATTTCTTGCCCCAAGACAATCCAAAACTCGCGTATCAGCTAACATTTCTGCGGTTATGGGTTGATCGGTCGTTGTTTCAACTTTGATGACAGACATAATGACTTCCTCTTAATTAGTAATGACTGTTGACTGTTGACTGTTAACTGTTAACTAATGACTGATGACTAATTGTAGCGATTGATGATTTTCCCCACTCTCATCCCAATTTTTTCGGCGTCTCGCAGTGGACAAAGTGAGCGAGTTGTCAGCCCCCCAGCATAAACGTGGGTACTCTGCTCTACGCTCGCATTCTCAGCCAATCTGTCAATGATAGTGCGATCGCACAAAAATATCAGAAAATTAAGTTTTTGCCTGATGGATCTCTTTAGCAGTCCTCAATCCAGATGCTAATGCGCCCTGCATCCATCCCCTCGTAGTAGAAGTGTGTTCTCCAGCAAAATAGACTTTACCTTCCGACTTTCCAAGTTCATCAAACAACCTTTTTTCTTGGTCTTCAGTCGGGTATGCCCAACCTGACCTCGACCAAGGGTCTTTAGCCCAAGAATAACTGGTCATTTTGCCCTGATAAGCACTTACACCAGGGAGAATCTTTTCCCATCCCTGTAGTAATTGAGGCAATTGTTGCTCTGGGGCGAGGGCATCCATAGCAAGGGCATTTTCCCCTTTCAGATAAGCTTCCAAAATACCTGTTTTTCCAGGAAAATCCCAACTGGGTTGCCACAGTTCTTCAGGACGATCATCAAACAACCCCCAACCATTCAATCCTTCTTTTTCCCAGAATTTTTCTGAGAATTCAACAAACATTCGTGTCGCTGCGCGATAGTTATAACCCCCAGCGATAGCAAGCTGTTTTTGAGGTGATAGTGGAGGCTGAAAATTTATCTGTCCCAAGACTGTCAAGGGAACAGTACACACTACGCAGTCTCCTGTGTATTGCTGTCCTGATTGGCACAAGACTTGAACCCCTGAAGAAGTTTGTTCAATGCGAGTAACCGCAGATCCTAGATAAATTTTATCAACTAGAGCGGTAGCAAAGGCTTGCGGCAATCGATCTGAACCTTGAGCAATTTTAACAACTTTTGATATGTCTCCGCCCGGTATAACTTTAGCTAAATCATCAGCAGAAATCAGAAGACGTTGCCCATTCTTCACAGCAATGTAAAGCCCATCTGGTGGTAAAAAACGCTTGAGAGTCAAACCAAAATGTTGAGCATAGCCAAGTGTTAAATTGTGATTAGACGGAATTCTTGCTGCTCCCGCTTCTACAAAATGATTGTCACTAAAATTGTCTCGCAAGGTCAAAACTCTCCCTCCTACTCGCTCACGGGCTTCTAAAACCGTTACTGTATGACCTACTGCTGCTAACTCGTAAGCGGCAACCAAACCAGACAACCCCGCTCCGACAACAATCACTTTCTGAGAGGATAGTCCTTTCTCTAATGCTCCTGGAGTTCGGGAGTTTTGGGCTTTAACTTGAGCATGGGCTATTACCGCACCAAACGTTACAGCGCTACTTAATAGAAATTGACGGCGATTCATTTTAAACATAGCGGTCTACCAAATAATTACAGTAATACTAAAGGTTTGGCATAATTTAACAAAAAAGGGGAATATGAAGCAATTATCAAACAAGCTGAAGAGTTTAAAAAATTAGATGAGCGATATGAAGTAAAGTAAAGTTCCCTGTGATGAACACCATCCCTAATTGCAGTTCGCTACAACTAATGACTAATGACTAAATCTGTTCGATCGCCCGATCGACAGCAGTGCGGGCGCGGAAACTCAGCGCAGGACGATCGATGCGATCGCGCAGCGATTCAAACCGCGCAGTCGCCCCATCTCGATCGCCCAAAGCTAAAGCACCCTGAATCAAAATCGCCCAAGCCAGAGCAATCTCGCTGGGATGATCGACCGTCTGAGCAGCTTCTAAAGCAGCTTCAGCGCGGGCTGTTGCTAAAACAGGTCGATCGCACTCTAAATCCACTTGAGCCGCCCCAATCAGCACATAAGACAGCATCCGTTTGGCATCCACCTGTTGCAAAGTCGCGATCGCCCGATCCAAAGCAGCATCGGCTCCAGTTTGCTGAAGCTGATAGTTCGCTAAAGCTAAAAGTGCCTGGGCGATCGCACCTTCACTGCCTTCGCCTTTGATTTTGGCTCCGACGATCGCCATTTCGTGACAATAAGGTAATGCCGCCGCCGGATCGCCCGCTTCGAGTTCCGTCATCGCCAAATAGCTGAGGTTATAACACTCGCACCAGCGATCCTGCTGGGTCTGGGCCAATCGCCACGCCTGTTGCAACAAAGTTCGCGCTTCGGCATAGTTCCCGTGATGGCGCTGTACAGCCCCCAACCCTTGGGCAATTCCGATGTTTTTAGCGCTAACTCTCCCCGCCAGGGACTGTGCCTCCAGCAACAAAGCTTCTGCCCGCGTCATTTCCCGTCCAATTTCAGCCAAGCAAGACCCGCTATATACCAGCAATCGCACGGCCGTAGCTGGACTGGATGCCCGACTTACCTCTGCTGCCCGCAGCGAGTGTTGATGAACGTTAGCGAAGTTGCTGCGATCGAAATGCAGGATCACCAATGCCTCAAGTCCCGTGGCTTCTGCTTCTTCTAAACCTAGAGCATTTGCTTCATCGATTAAGCGGTGCACCTCGCTGTCGAGTTGCGAAACTCGATCGCCCGTAACGCCTGCGATCGCGCTAACCCGCAGCAATTTTAAATGCAATTGAATGCGAGTGCGATCGTCAAGTCCTTGACACTGCTCAATTCCAAGCTGAGCTAATTCTGATGCTTCGGTGTAGGCAAACAATTTCAGGCAGCGTTCGGCGGCACAGAAGGCGCTAGACGCTGCTAATTCTCGATCGCCCCCCAGCGCTGCGTGACGGGCAATATCGCCAGCCCAAGCGCTGTCTGGTGTGGAGAGTTGATGCAACTTATGAGCAATTTGCAAATGTATCAAATGGCGGCGCGGTTGTGACAACTGCCGGTAGACAGCTTGACGCACAATATCGTGAGCAAAGTCATAGCCCATTTCGTCACCGACAGAGGCGCTGGGACGGATAATGGTTTGTTGTTCGAGCTGTTCGATCGCCATCAGCAATTTCGGCAGCGGATAGTCTGCCACATGAGCCACCGCTGTCGGTTTGAAGCTCCGCCCCAATGCAGCGGCCCAAGGCAAAAATTCGCGAGCCATGTCATCTAATTGGTGGAGGCGATCGCGGATCAAAGCCTCTAAATTATCAGCATGAGTAGACCGATCCTGGGACAATGCCCGGGCAACTTCCAGCGCAAACAGGGGATTCCCCCCACTATCGATAAATACGCGCTCGACCACTTCTGGAGATAGCTCTAACGGATTAATCGCTTGCTGTCTGCGAATCAATTCAGCCGTTTGTTGTCGATCGAAAGGATGCAATTCCAGCGTTAGCAGCCGTCGCTCTCTTCTGAGTGCCTGCACCACCCGCGAGATGCCCGCATTCTCCTCTAGTTCCCTGGAACGCCCGGTGCAGGCGAATAAAATCGGCTTATGACTCAACAAGCGGATGGCGTAGTTTAGCAATGCCGAGGAGGCTTCATCGATCCACTGAATGTCATCCAGAATGACGATTAACGCAGTCTCACTGGCAGATTGAGCCAGCAATTGTACCACCGCATCAAACAGATGACTGCGATCGGGCGGAGCTTTCCCAGGTTGAGCGAGTTCTGGGAGCAAGAAACCTAGCTCCGGCGGAATGTTGAGGGCGGGGGGAATAACGATCGATCGCAAAGCATCAATCCAGATACCGTAGGGTCGCACCATCTCGGCGGCAAATCCGCGTCCCCACAGCACTTGAACCGCCTGTGCCGTCGATCGCAGCTCCTCCAGCAAACGAGTTTTGCCGATTCCGGGTTCGCCCGCGAGCAAGAGCACTGGCGATGCCTCAGCGGTGGCTATCGCCCTGCTGTTCGCAAGCAGTATCGGCTTTGCCCACTGCTGAATCGATGCCCATTCGCGATCGCGTCCCACTAAAGGCGACAAAGCCAAAGGTGAGGGAAACAAATTCGTTTGGGTTCGCCCAGCGGAGTGAGACGAGGGTTGGATGTTGGGCGCTTCGTCTTCCAGCAACAGTTGCTCGTAGAGCTTGCGAGTGATCGCACTAGGGTCAACTCCTAGTTCCTCGCGCAGCAAAGTCATGCAGCGGTGGTAGACTTGGAGTGCATTGGCGCGATCGCCGTTCAAATGGTGCGATCGCATCAAAGCTGCGTAGCTGGTTTCGTGCAATGGATCGATTTCCAGTAAGCGCTGTGCAGAGCGGATTGCAGCTCGATAATCACCCTGAGCTTCCGACAGGCGAGTTAGAGATTCGAGTGCATGGAGCAATTTCTGTCGCAGGTGTTCGCGCTCTGGAAAAATCCACTCATCCTCACAACTCGGCAGCAAATCACCGCCGTAAAGCGCGATCGCTTGCTCCCAGGCTGTTCTGGCACCGTTAACATCTGCGGCTCGTTCCGCTGCTTCTGCTGCGGCGAATGCCCGCTCAAACTCAGCCACATCCAGCAGGAAAGAGGCATGGGGATTCCATTGCAGGGTTTTGGCATCCGCCAGCAGGTAGCGATCGGCATCGGGGAGTCCCTGACGCAGGTGGTGCAATTCCCGGCGCAAGTTGGTGCGAGCTTGGGCCTCCGTTGAATCTGCCCAGAATTGAAAGGCTAGCCGCTGACGGGTTTGCGGGATATCGCGATGCAGTACCAGGTAAGCCAACAAAGCTTGCGGGCGCTCTGTGGTGACACCGACAACGGGCTTGTCTGCACAGGAAAGGCAGAATCCGCCTAGTAGTTTGATATCTAAGGTAGAAAGCATATAGCTAGATATTATTTGTGATTTTAATCCATGCTCCGGGGTGTCAACTTCAGGAATGTCAGCAGGTGGCGATCGCTAATTGAAATGACATTGCTATACTATGTTATCCGCGCGGCGGTCTGTTTGAAGCCACACTTTTGTATTCTTAATATAAATGTAAGATAGATGCGGTACGATCGATTTTACCGCAGCTCTCAATCAATGCAATTAACAAGTCAAACATGACCGCCAAAATTGCTACAATCAGCCTCTTGTTTATACTTTTGAGTCTAGCCTTCAGCAACAGGTTTTTCAAAAATCCTGTGTTAAAAATTTTCCCTGACAGCAACTCGCCCAATAAATTAACATCAAAATCTACAGTATTGACCGCCCAAACGGAAAATAGGGAGAAACAAAATACCGTGCAAGATATTCTGGATGACAGTGCGAAATTAGAAAAAGTAGCTGGCAATTTCCAATTTATAGAAGGCCCGATTTGGCATCCAGACGGCTTTTTACTGTTCAGCGATATTCCCGCCAATATTATCTATAAATTAGCCTCAAGTCAGCAAGTTGAGGTATTTCGCCGCCCTTCGGGAAAAGCCAACGGGAATACTTTAGACAAAGAAAACCGCTTACTTACTGCCGAACACGAAAATCGGCGCGTATCCCGCACAGAAAAGGACGGCAAAGTTATCACATTGGCGGATAGATACGAGGGCAAGCGGCTCAACAGTCCGAACGATTTGGTTGTTAAATCCGACGGCAGCATTTATTTTACAGATCCGTCCTACGGTGTTAGTAAAGATCAGGAAGAATTGGGTTTTTACGGTGTTTACAGGCTGGCATCCGACGGAAAATTAACTCTGCTGGTTAAGGATTTGGTGCTGCCGAATGGCATCGCTTTTTCGCCAGACGAACAAAAACTTTATGTCAACAATTCGGAAGCGGGATACATTGCCGTTTTCGATGTAAAATCGGACGGAACTGTTACAAATGAGCGGCTTTTTGCGGATTTAAAAGATGCCAGTCAAGGCGGAGTTCCCGACGGTCTAAAAGTTGATTTAGAGGGGAATATTTACAGCACCGGGCCGGGGGGAGTGTGGATTTTATCGCCGGATGGCAAGCTTTTGGGGAAAATTTCTGTGCCAGAGACGGCGACTAATTTGGCTTGGGGAGAAAGGGATCGCAAAACGCTTTATATTACGGCAAATACAAGTCTGTATCGGATTCGCCTTAAAATTGCGGGTGTGCGGCCTGGAAAATAATCTAAAATAGGGCGAGGTTGACAGTAAAGCGGTTTTTATTAGGGGTAATTGACCGGCCATGATATAATCGTAGGTTTGAGAATCAGTCATTCCTGATTCTTTAATCTCAAATCTCAAATCTCAAATGGTATTAATAGCTCGGTTGCACAAATTTCTAACTGCTACAGTCGATCGCAAATCCCGATCGCACACAATATTTTGGTTGACTTTGAGCTTGACATTTGCTGCACTTTATGGTTTTTTAGGACTCAAGCAAGCCTTCAGCGCCGAGTATATGGTGCAAGACGATGCGAGGCAGCACGTTTTCTGGATGATGCGGTTTGTCGATCCTGAATTATTCCCCAACGATTTCATTGCTAATTACTTTCAATCAGTCGCCCCCGCAGGATACAGCACGCTCTACAAATTAGCTGCAACAGTTGGCATTCATCCGCTATTTTTTCACAAAATATTGCCGCTATTTCTGGCGTTAATCTCGACTTATTACTGTTTTGGTCTTTGCCTAGAAATGCTGCCAGTGCCGATGACTGGATTTATTGCATCTTTGCTGTTAAATCAGCATATGTGGATGACTGATGATTTGGCTTCTACAACGCCAAGAGCTTTTATATATCCGATATTTCTGGGTTTTTTATATTATTTGTCGCGCAGTTCGTTATTGCCCTGTTTGGGGGCGATCGCGCTCATCGGAATATTCTATCCTCCTTACGCCTTGGTTGCTGCTGGAATCTTAGTTTTGCGCGTGCTAGCCTGGAAAAACGGCGGTTTGCGCTTGGCGGGCGATCGAACTAATTACCTATTTTGCACTACAGGTTTGGGAGTAATCTTTTTAGTAATGCTGCCCTATGCCTTAGATAACTCTGAATTTGGCCCAACTTATACCGCAGCAGAAGCGAAGCAAATGGCAGAATTTGTTCCCAGCGGCAGAAATGCTTTTTTTCGTCCCAATCCTAAAGATTATTGGTTGACAGGGCGGGGTAGCGGGATGTTTCCCAAGTCGCTGTTTACGCCTGTAACTCACTGTGTCGGGCTGTTATTTCCGGTGCTGCTGTTTTTGCGATCGGCTTTTCCCTTAGCAAATCAGATTCAAAGCAAAATCTGGCTTTTGCTTCAGCTATTTTTAGCATCCTCGGCGATGTTTTTTGCAGCTCACGCTACCATTTTTAAGCTGTATCAACCTGGTCGCTATACGGCTTACAGCTTGCGATTTATTGTTGTGTTGATAACTGCGATCGTCCTAACTTTAATTATCGATGGAGTCGGTTATTGGGCATCAACAACCGCAACAACATTTGATATAAAAAATCTAGTGGCACTAACTACGACAGCGACAATCGCTATCGCCGTTGTGTTTTATCCCTGCTTGGTCGAAAAATTTCCCACAGTTGGGTATGTAGAAGGTAAAATGTCGGGTTTGTACAAATTTTTTGAGCAACAACCTAAAGATATCTTGATTGCTTCAATCGCGGCCGAGACTGACCATTTGCCAACATTTACTCAGCGTTCGGTTTTGGTGGCAAAGGAATATGCAGTGCCCTATCAGAAAGGCTACTACAGCAAATATCGGCAGCGGCTTAACGATTTAATTCGCGCTCAATACACTCCCGATCGAGCTGTATTGCAAAATTTTATTAATCAATATGGAGTTGATTTTTGGATGCTCGATCGCCATGCTTTGAGTCTTCAGTATGTAAAGGATGATGGCTGGCTAAATCAATTTGATTCTACACCGGAGGCGAGGCTGTCTCTCGAACAAGGAAAAATTCCCGCCTTAGCTTCAGCAATGACAAGTTGTGCGGTTTTTCAGAATGAAATTCTAGTGGTTTTGGAGGGGTCTTGTATTGTGAAATAGGCTGGGAGTTAAGACCGCTTACACCCAGAAATAAATGCCTTACCATCCGCTGACGTAAAACGAAAAAAAATCGCCTTTCTTAACTAAAACTATTGATTTTTAGGTTGAACCGGAGGCACAAAACCCGGTTTCTGACCCTAAAATTAGTAATTTAGTGACTTGTAGGGGCAATCCCCCGGCGGTTGCCACTCCTGAGAGGTAATGTTGCGGATATGGTGCAATTAAATAATCTCCACAATCAAAGGTGAATATAAATCCGGGGTCCAGTTCGCAGACAATGAAAATTGCACAAAAGCTCGATCGCCAATTATCTCTTTAACAAAAACATGGCAACACTTTACGTCAACCCGCAAAGAGGCAGTGATGCCACAGCGGGCACCCAATCGGCCCCATTCAAAACTATAGCCCGCGCGATCGCCCGCGCTGCATTGGGAAGCACTATTGAGTTAGCACCGGGAATTTACAGCGCTGCTAGTGGCGAAAAATTCCCCTTGGAAATCCCCTCCGGAGTAAAAGTTATTGGCAATGAAACTAACAAAGGTAGAGGCATTCTGATTCAAGGCAGCGGCAAATTTGTCAGTCCCACCGCTGCGGGGCAAAATATCACGATACTGCTAGCAACTAATTCAGAATTGCGCGGAGTAACTGTTACTAATCTCGATAGTCGCGGCACGGGAGTTTGGATTGAGTCAACTTCTCCGACTGTGGCTAACTGCACTTTCACACTTTGTAAGGGCGAAGGCATTTTTGCCACGGGAACTGCTAATCCTGCGATTCTCGACAACATATTTGTGGAAAACTCAGCCGCTGGGGTGATTGTGGCGGGAACTGCTAAAGGAGCAATACGGCGCAATATTTTTCAAAAGACGGGTTTTGGCATTTCCCTGCAAGCTCAGTCGGCTCCTTTGATTGTTGATAACCAAATTTTGGAAAATCGATCCGGTATCGTTTTAGCGGGGGAATGTCAGCCGATTTTGCGTAAGAATCGCATTGAAAAAAACACCCAAGACGGTTTGACTGCGGTGGGGAAGTCGCTGCCAGATATTGGTACTGCTCAAGATTTGGGTGGCAATATTTTTCAGAATAACGGTGAATTAGACTTGCAAAACGCGACTGAGGTTAAGATTTCTGCGGTGGGAAATCAGCTCAATTCTTCGCGGGTGAAAGGTTTATTTGATTTGGGCAATGTGACGCCAACTCCGACTCCTGGCAAGCTACAGTTTAGCGACATCAGCACGCATTGGGCCAAGGATTTTATCGATCGCTTGGCAAAGATGAATATTGTTAGCGGGTTTCCCAACGGCACTTTTCAAGCTTACGAGATTGTAACTAGAGCTCAGTATGCGGCTATGTTGGCGAAGGCGTTTGAATTGGTGCCGCGCCGTGAGGCGATGGTTTTTAAGGATGTGCCGGCGGATTTTTGGGCCTTCGGAGCGATCGAGCAAGCTAATCGAGCTGGCTTTTTGGCTGGATATCCAGACAGCACGTTTCGCCCGGAGCAGAATTTGACTAGAGTTCAGGCGATCGTATCTTTGGTAAACGGCTTGCAGTTGGCGGGCGGCAACCCCAATTCTTTGAGCGTTTATGTCGATCGAGCTCAGATTCCCAGTTTTGCCACCGACGAGATAGCAACCGCCACAGAGCGAAAAATCGTGGTCAATTATCCCGCGCGCGAAAAGCTTTCCCCCGCCCACGACATCACCCGCGGCGAGATATCCGCCCTTATCTACCAAACTCTGGTAGCCACAAAGCGGGCCGAGCCAATTAACTCTCCCTACATCGTCTAAGGGAATTGGGAGACAAGGGAGAGGATAACTTGAGGTACCAGAACCAACCTATCTCCCCTCGCCCTTGTCTGCGATTCCCTCACTCTCGCCGACTCTCACCCACTCTCGCCCACTCCCACTCTCCCAAGTCTTGATTTGCGAGTACCCGAATCGTTTTATGATTAAACATTAAGAAATTAAGCAATCCTTAAGGTTCGACTGTCAGATTATGGCTAAAATTCAATTTTCTCGGGGTATAGACGAAGATGCTGTGCCCGAAGTGCGCCTAACCCGTTCTAAAAGCGGAGAGCAAGGCACTGCCAGGTTTACCTTTGAAAATCCCAAAGCTCTCAGCAACACCAGTACCGAAGACATTACTGGAATGTACATGATCGACGACGAAGGCGAACTCCTCACTCGCGAGGTTAATGCTAAGTTCATCAACGGTCAGCCTGCGGGTTTGGAAGCTCTTTATATAATGAAAAGTTCCGCAGAATGGGATCGATTTATGCGTTTCATGGAACGCTACTCGGAAGCCAACGGTTTAGGATTTAGCAAGGCATAATGGGTAGTTGGTAATTGGTAATTGGTAATTGGTAGTTAGCCGATCGCCGGTTGCCGGTTGCCGATTGCTTAGAATAAGAAACTATGACGCAAATTCCTCACCCCGACTTATCTAAAATAACCGTAAACTGCGCTATCATTACTGTTAGCGACACCCGCTCGGCGGAAACAGACAATAGTGGCTTGTTAACTAAGAAGCTGCTAAAAGATGCGGGTCACTCTGTGGTAGCTTACACTGTTGTTAAAGATGATGCGGCCAAAATTGTATTGCAAATGCAGGCTTTTTCCCAGCGTGAAGATGTAGATGCAATCATTTTTAACGGTGGCACGGGCATCGCTCCCCGAGATACGACCTATGATGTGATGGAGAGTTTGCTCGACAGGATTTTACCAGGATTTGGTGAGATATTTCGGTTTTTGAGCTATCAAGAAATTGGTTCGAGGGCGATCGCCTCTCGCGCAGTTGCAGGCGTGTATCAAGGCAAGTTAGTCTTTTCTCTTCCGGGTTCTAGCAATGGCGTGAAACTAGCTGTGGAAAAGCTAATTTTACCTGAATTAGTTCACTTGGTGACGCAGTTGCGGGGAGGGTGAGAGCGAAAGTTCGGTTAAGTGACTGACAATCAAGAAATTTGGTTACAAGTCGCCCGAGGCATCCGTGGAGCGAGAAAAAAGCTCGCTCATCCTCATCGCCAGCCCCCGGGTTTAGCAGTGAGCTCGCTTTCTTCCATCTAAAATCTAAAATCTAAAATCGACTGAGTGCATTCACCGCAAGAAACGGGTGGCTTTGAGCCTGCTCTATGGCTAAAGTAAGGAAACATCAAAATTCCCTTGATTTAGACTAGATGATTGCGATGCAGAATGCGAGTGTCTATGCTAGCGAAGATTATTACCGGATTGCTCGGGCGATCGCCTTTATGCGACAACACCACCTAAACCAGCCCAATCTGGCAACTGTGGCCCAACACATAGGACTGAGTGAATATCATTTTCAACGGCTATTTACTCAATGGGCCGGCATTAGCCCCAAGCGGTTTTTGCAATATCTGACAGTTGAATATGCCAAGTCAAAAATCACTCTGACTAAAAGCCTTCTCGACCTAACATTGGACGTGAGACTATCGAGCCCCGGACGATTGCACGATTTATTTGTGAACTTAGAAGCAATGTCACCAGGGGAGTTCAAAGCAGGCGGAGCAGGTTTGCAAATTCGCTATGGCATTCATGATACCCCCTTTGGCACATCTTTAATTGCTACAACTACCCGTGGTATTTGTAATCTTTATTTCTTGGAGACAACAGACGAACAAACGGCCGAACAAAGACTGCAATTGGAATGGAAAAACGCTGAAATCATTCGTGACGATCAAGCCACTCAATCATTGCGCGACCTGATTTTCAATTCAGAAACTCTCAGCGAGCAAAAACCACTAACGCTCTTGGTAAAAGGCACTAACTTTCAGATTCAAGTTTGGCGAGCACTTTTGCAATTGCCCTTTGGTGCGATCGCCACCTATCAGACGATAGCTCAAATAGTAGCACGCCCAACTGCTGCTAGAGCTGTAGGAAATGCGATCGGTAACAATCCTATCGGCTATCTAATTCCATGTCACCGTGTGATTCGAGAATCTGGAGAACTCGGTGGCTATGGCTGGGGAGTAGAGCGTAAAACAGTCATGTTAGGTTGGGAAGCTAGCCGTACAATCTGCGATTGATTATCCTTTTGGTTTGTTTGCGCGGCGATTATGAACCGCCCGGTAGGGAAAGCGTAAATAGCCTTCTCGACCGGATTATACAGCCCTACTTGAGACTCCGATTGTAGAAATCAGCAACTTTGTCAACGTACATCTTTGGGTTAGTATTGTAGCTTTCTGGATGTTTCTTCGCATTGGTTTCCCAATATTCTGCCGAAGGATATGCTTCTCTGAGTTGGCGAGCGTTTTGTATAGGCGTATAAGGATCGATCGCACTGTGAATGATCAAAACTGGTCTAGGGGAAATACGACCTATCTCCTGCACTGGCTTAGAAGAAGTTAGATCATATCCAGTTAACAAATGTCCAAACATCATGGTAGAAAGGAGAAATATCCCCGGTAATCCTGAAGCTGACTGCCAATGCTTCTGAATAATTGGATAAACCTCTGCGTAACTACTGTCAGTGACCACTGCTCCGATGTCAGAGTCATCTGCTGCTGCTCCAATTACAGTAGCAGAACCCATTGAGAAACCTAAAACCCCAATCTTTTTTGGCTTAAATCCCTTTTTTTTAAGCCAATCCACTGCTGCAATAACATCTCGCCTTTCTGTAATTCCAAAGGTGAAGCGAGAATCAGCACTTTGCCCATGTCCTCGCAGATCGATCGTAAGTATCGAAAAGCCTTTTTGATTCATAGCTGAACCAAACTCGGCAAACTTTCCAGCAAGTTCACAAGTCCGACTGGAATTCAATCCATGCACTAAAATTAATACCTTGTCTGTTGCTTTTTCTGGAATAAACCAACCAGTAATCTCCACGCCATCAGGTGTACGAAATGTTACATTTTCAGGAGGAACAGCAAAAACAGATGCTTTAAGAGGGTCAAAGCATCTGTTTGGCTTTGAAAGAGTATGTCCTGCATAAGCTGAGATGCCGAAATAGCCAACCACTAGAAATGCTGAGATACCAGAAGCTAACTCGATCAAAAGATGCTTTTTGGCTTTCATCTATTTTGGGTAGTGCCCTGAAGGAAAGGATGGAGTAAACTTAAGCTACTATTAAAGAGAAGTGTTTGCCATTGGTGATATGACAGTAGAAATTAATTCTTGCCCCAATTGTGGCTCCGAAGAAGTTAGTCGTAACGGTCAGACTCGGCATGGTAAACAAAACTACAAATGTCGAGAATGTGGTCGTC
>NZ_JAUBQR010000058.1:0-31249 GCF_036701385.1 Microcoleus sp. Pol12B4
AGTCCACATGTGCAAGGTGGCATAGGTCTCTTGCCATGCGTCCAGGGGTAAACTCGGCCAAATATCTGTTAGGGCAGGCTGATTTGACATCATGATTTCCTCGCGAGTAGAAAAGGGGCGCGTGATCAATAGTTCTTCTGTTGTTCGTCGGTAAAACACCACAGCCATTGTTCTCCCAATTCGGCTGAACTAATCACCGCATGTCCACTTTCTTCGTAATGGCGGCGAGCGTGTTGATTTTTAGACGAGTCGCAGCACAGCATTTTGCCGCAGGTTTGACAAATTCTCAAGTGAACCCAGGGATCGCCAACTCGCATGCATTCCTCACAGCGGAATACCGGGTAATTGGCTTTTGAAATCATATTCTCCAGCGTCAGTTCGTTCAGGTGTTGACAAGACATGGAAGATTCCTGTGAATGTGCAAGATATGTACTTGCTCAAATGGGATACAGCCATTTGCGAAAGAGTTGAGTGAGGCGCGGCATAATCACGTAGGTCAGCAGGGCAACCGTTAGACCTGTAACCAACAAGGTTCTGAGCAATACCGGAAGCCCAACCAGGAGCGGTACTAGCAAACGGTTGAGAATAGATATCGTAAAAAATACTCCCAGCCATGTCACGATCGCCATTTTGTAGCGCGGAGGTGGAGCCTTCATGGGTTTGTTAGGAAGCGTAAACCAGGTTTCCAGACCCGTTAGAGTTTGAATGGTTTCAGGCTTTTCAATCAAGGGCTGCAACCGCTCCAGCCATTCCTGCCGCACACTGGATTCCAGCCAGGTTTTGAGGTTGTCGTAATGATCAAATCTGAGAATTGCCACATATTCAGGATGAGTGTGGTCACAGGGTCGGATCACGCTGACTCCTAAGTGTCCCTTAAATTGGTGAGCAGCCGTCGCAATTCCGTGCAACCATTCCTCATAACCTTGTTCACGTCCTGGTCTCACGATATGAGAAATCACGGCGGTGACTAGATAGTTTTCTTGACTGGTATTGCTCGCCAATGGTTCTTCCAACATAGAATTTAACAGTCCGGGACATTGGATGGTTAAAACAGAAAAACAGCTCTTACCGTGCCTGTATAGACTCTAAAACTGAAACGTCGTCCGAATAATGCCAACAAAAATCGTGTCATTATTGCTGTTGTGTTCAGGGTTGGTAATGACGATTACACCAGGAGTGATTGAGAGATGGTCGTTCATTTGAAACCGGTAGAAAGTTTCAAAGTGCAATGAGGTGCTACGATCGCTTACTCCAAACTGATTGCTGATCACTCTAGGCGGTTGTCCAAAAACAAAGCCTAATAAGTTTCCTTCCTTACCCAAATCTGGAAATCCAAAATTAACTGCGTAGTAAAAAATCTCAGCAGTAGGAGCATTGGAGAGGTCTTGCGCCGATGCCCGGAGATATCCTATCCATCCTCCCAATCTGAAAGCAGGGTTAACAAGCCAGGAAGCCGTAAGACTATAGCTATCCCCAACAATGCTGGTACTGTTTCCATTAAAGGGATCATTGGTAATGGCACTACTGGTACCAATATCAATTGAATTCAAAGAACGAGCATAGGTTAAGCCCAAACTTAAGGATTCTGTGGGTTTGAGTGTCAGTTGTGCTAAGGCAGAGTAAGAACCATCAAATAATCCAGCTCCCGCAGTCGGGTTGTTGGCGTTATTAGCAACATAAACCAGTGTCAAATTGATGGCTGAGTTAAAGTTATGGTTGATACCAACACCTGTCCCACCTGTTTCTTCACGATAGATAGGGCTACGCACCCCAAATGCGGAAATCGAACCTCTGCCATCACTTCCCAATAGAGGGTTAATCGTATCAACCACATCAAACAAAGTGCCCTGGGCGATCGCAGTCACCCTAGTATCTGACCCGATGGGAAATTGATAATAAAGTTGATTGAGAATGAACTGATTGTCTGTATTACCATCAAAACTTAGGCGAGCCATATTGGTTCCTGTGGCTGCTCTAAAGTTTGGAACATTACCAGCCTGAAATCGAATTCTCAGTAAATCTTGCCCCGTAAAACTGGTGTCCGAGATCAACCGCGCACGACCGCTAAAAATGATAGTGTCACCGATCTCACCCCTAGAACCAGGTGTTTCTACTGGTGGTACAGCTCTATCACTGCCAAATGCACCGCTCACAGCAAAAACGACCTCTCCAGTCAATTTTGTTGTAGGGGAAAATTGCTGAGACTCTAATCGAGTTGTGCGGGTTTCTAAGAAATCTACCTGTCTACGCAATGTTGAGAGTTCTGATGCAAATTCCGCTTGAAGTCTTTGTAGTGTTTGTAGATTTTCTCTTTCCGCCAGATCTACTGTTGCACTGGCTAATAGCTGATCTAGCCGATCTAGACAAGCATTTAGCCCAGCAGCAAACTCATAACGAGTAATGGCTCGATTGCCCTGAAATAGTTGATTTGGATAACCAACCATACAGTCGTAGCGATCGACTAAGGCTTGTAATGCTGCAAATGCCCAATCGGTAGGTTGCACATCAGCCAGTTGATTCACAAAGGTGACTTGACCTTGCAAGGTATCCTGGGCAATGGCAGACTCAACCAGGGATGGGTGAATCAGAGAGCCTCCAAAGAGCAGACACGATGAGAGAGATGAGAGAATCGACTGAAAGAGAAGTTTCATTGAGAATCAATCCCCTCAAGACACGGGATTTCTTGGCAATTTTCGGCAGCAGTCACCTTGGCTAAGAGCGATCCCCAGAGATCGTTCCTAGCCTCCGCGAAATCATCCAGTGCTGCAGCAATGCTGCAAATGAACTGGATCACTGAACAATGACAACATCCACTCAGTTACACACGAGTCATGAGGCGTTCACGATTGGCAGAGCCAGCATTTGATGTTGCTGCATAGCTCGTCATTAGGTTTTTGTAATCAGGAATAAACTCTGCAAGGAGATTACCTAGCCCTTCAATATCGTTACGCCAATCACGGTGCAATTCACCCACAACGCTAAACCAATTGACCAACTGAGCGCCAGCACGAGACATCCGATCCCAAGCTGCATCGCGACAGGCTTCATCGAAGGTGCCAGAGGCATCGGTGACAACAAAAACGTCATACCCTGCCTCCAATGCTGAAAGCGCGCAAAAAGTGACACAGACATCCGTGACAATTCCGGCAATAATCAATTGCTTCTTACCAGTTGCTTCTACGGCTTTAACAAATTCCTCATTGTCCCAAGCGTTGATCTGTCCGGGGCGTGGAATGAAGGGAGCATCAGGAAACTTCTCCTTCAGTTCCGGCAGGATGACTCCATTGGGACCGTCCTCAAAGCTAGTGGTCAAAACAGTAGGCAGGTTGAAAAACTTGGCTATACTTGCTAGCGCTAGCACATTATTTTTGAAGTCGGCAGCACCAATATCACGCACAAGCGAGAACAGTCCAGTTTGGTGATCCACCAGTAAAACCGCAGCATTATTCTTGTCTAGACGATTGTACTTGAATGTAGACATTAGGTAATTCTCCTATTTGAGTGATTGGTGAATGAGGAATTGCAGAATGAAATCAAAAGCTAAACATCTCTGCTTGTGCTTTTAAGTGAAACGTCTGTTTCATTAGTTCGGACAGTTTTTTCAAAAGTATGACCTTCTCGTGCGCTGTATGAAAGATATCAATACTTTCAGAAAACCAGTTCAAAATTCTTCACCTATCCAATCCTACGGAAGGATGTGATTGAGTCATTGGGAATGGTACCAAGACCAACATTTGGATAACGTCCTGGGCCAAAATCGGCGGAAGCACCCCGAAATTGAGAATCTGTAAAAAATCTCCAAGTCCCTTCATTAATGACAATTGAGGTAACACGGTCGTTGACACGATCACCCACATTGGCAGTGTCACTATTTGTTTCTACTAACTTTCCTCTAAAATTGCTGTCGTTATAAAGTTCTACAGCAGCCATTTTTTTTCTCCTTATGATTTATAGTTGCGATGGTTCTGTTTGTAGTTAAGCTAAGAGCTTAACCGTCCCGCTCATAGAGGTTCCACTCAGAAGAAACATTTTTTTCCAATTCAAGGTAATGTTGAATTAACTTTCAATGTTGCTTGGGAATATCTTCCTCTGTTCGACCGCTTTGATTAAAGCTTGGCAAGCTTTAAAGGAAAAGGTTACTTGGTTGCTTTGCAGACTTTGTTCTATAAAGTCTAGGGGCTCGTTATATTCATTGTGCGAGGTTCATCGAATTTATAACAGTCAAGTTATTTGAGTTAAGACCCAAGTTAATTTTTTCAATACTCCGGACAGTTTTTGGAACGATACTACAAGCTTACGCGGGGCAAGGAGCGTAAAAAAGTCGAATTAAATGTAAGTCAGGGGTGGAGCTGACATTGATTTAATTATCCACAGTGGCTCAAAGTCAAGCGAGCATAAGCCATTGGGGCATATAAAAACTGTCCGGAGTATTGCTGTTTACCCTCAAGGGTTGATGACGTAAGCGATCACGCCATGAACTAAGTCTGCAAGACAACCCCAAATTTCAGCACTTAATATCCGTGAGTTAAGCACAGAGTTAAGATTTTCGCGTCGCGTGCCCAAAGATCATCCGCCCATTTGCACCTTGAATATTCATGCCTTCAAGCATGGAACCGTGCAATTTACTTGCTAGATCCATTTGCATGACTGTTTGCATAAATTCAATATAGGTGGTCGCCTTCAAGCTGTCGCCTATAGCAAGTTAAATTTTTTACAGTGCAATTTGATAGATTAACCATGCCATCGCGGAGTAGAAGGCTAGCTATAACCTAAGTTAGAATCCGAATTTGATCGAAAGTATATTCATACAGCTGATCGACCATCAATGTCTGAATGCAAAATCCGGTAGCGATGTCCCACACCTTTGATGCGGGCGACGACCTGTTTGCCCCCCGGATGAAGCGGCTGTCACTACGAGCTATTGCCGTGAACCGACGACGACAGACCCTGGCTGCCTCAACGCTTCAGCAGTACGGCTCTCGATTCCGAGGCAGCCTGTGGGAGATATTGAATCTGAAGCCCCAGTCCGATGAGGGACAGCAATTTTTCCGGTACTACTTGACTATTGAGCAGCATCTGCTGCTGTTCCTCGGCAATGAGACGGTGCCGCCGACCAATCATTCCAGTGAACAGGCACTGCGCTGGAGCGTGGTTTTTCGCAAGGTCACCATGGCTTTTGCTCCGATTGGGGTGCGGAGTTGTTCGCCCAGCAGGTGCGGTCGTTGGTGAATACGGCTCGCCATCAGAGTATCTCTGCCTTCCAGGCTATTTCCTATGCCCTTGACTAACACCAGTCTGATTGGCTACTGAGTTGAGCAATTACAAGTCAAGATATAAAGATCCACACAAGGATCTTTATATTCTGGAGTTTGGCAAGCGATATACTTTGGGAAACGGATGACAGTCTTTCGCCGGGGGGCGTTCAATGATTACCCTGCCTGGAATTACTATTCACAGCAAAATCTATGAGAGCTTAGCTTCTTTGGTGTATCGGGGCATCAGAGAGCAAGATAACTGTGCAGTGATTGCCAAAGTTCTCAAGCAGGATTATCCCTCTCCTCATGATTTAACTCGCTATAGGCAAGAGTATGAAATTACTCGCTTTCTCAATGTTGAAGGCGTAGTCAAGGCATACAGCCAGCAAGACTACCAGCGCACGCTGGTTATTCTTTTGGAAGACTTTGGTGGAGAGTCTTTAGAATGCTGGAGGCGACAACAATTAGACTTCTTTCCCATGCCGCTGCCGGTTTTTTTGAATATGGCGATCGCCATTACTGATACTCTAGGCAAAATCCATGCGGCCCATGTCATCCATAAAGATATTAATCCTGGCAACATTGTCTTTAATCCGAGGACTGGCGTTGTCAAAATCATTGATTTTGGCATTGCCACTCGCTTCAGTCGCACCAATCCGACATTCAAAAGTCTCCATCTTCTAGAAGGAACCCCCGCCTATTTGTCGCCAGAGCAAACCGGACGAATGAACCGTATGCTCGACTATCGCACCGACTTTTATTCACTGGGTGCAACCTTCTACGAACTGTTGACGGGACAATTACCGTTTCCCACTAAAGATTTCCTAGAGCTAGTCCACTGCCACATTGCCAGACCGCCGGCTCCCCCGCATGAATTAAACTCAACGATTCCCCAACCTGTTTCAGATCTGATTTTGAAACTGATGGCAAAGAATGCGGAGGATCGCTATCAAAGTGCCTGGGGCATCAAAGCAGATTTAGAACGCTGTGCCCAGCAACTGGCAGAAGTGGGTTTAATTGAACCTATGCCATTGGGACTGCAAGATGTTTCCGAGCAGTTCCGCATTCCTCAAAAACTATATGGGCGAGAAGCGAAGATTGCAGCATTATTGGCGGCTTTCGACAGAGTGGCAGGGAATGAGGGAATAGGGGAATGGGGAAGTGGGGGAGCAGAAAAAGACATTACCCTACTACCGCATCGTGAAATGATGCTGGTCTCCGGTTATGCTGGCATCGGCAAAACGGCATTGGTGCAGGAACTCCATAAACCGATCACAGCAAACCAAGGCTATTTTATCTCTGGCAAATTTGACCAATTTGGGCGCAACATTCCCTACAGCGCCATTGTGAATGCCCTGCAAAAGTTAGTGCAGCAACTCTTGAGCGAACCGGATGAGCAGGTGGAAGTGTGGCGATCGCGTCTACTCACTGCTCTGGGCAGCAACGGACAAATCATCATTGATGTCATCCCCGAAGTTGAGTTAATCATTGGCAAGCAGTCGCCTATACCCGAAGTTGGAGCAACTGAGGCACAGAATCGCTTCAATCTCACGTTTCAAAGATTTGTGCGGGCGTTTTGTGCAAAAGAGCATCCCCTAGTCATTTTCTTAGACGATCTACAGTGGATCGATTCTGCGACTTTGAAGTTAATCGAACTCATCTTACTGGATGAGCAAACCCAGTATCTGTTTTTGATCGGAGCCTACCGAGATAACGAACTGACTCCAACGCATCCGTTGGTCTTAACGCTAGAGAGCATGCGAAACCAGGGAGCATTACTTCAGGAAATCCTCCTGACCCCTTTAACCCTGGAACCGTTGAGTCAACTGATAGCTGAGACATTATATCACAATCCTGATATCGTTCGCGCCCTAGCCCAAGCTGTGTCACGTAAAACCGAGGGCAACCCTTTCTTTGTCGGTGAATTTTTGAAAATGCTGTATGGCGAAAATCTGTTGACTTTCGATGCACAACAGTTGAGCTGGCAGTGGGACTTAGCTGAGATTGAAGCTCAAGATATCACTGATAATGTGGTGGAGTTGCTGCTGCATCAGTTGCAGAAATTGCCGGAAGCAACACAGCAAGTTCTCTCCATAGCTGCCTGTGTTGGGTCTGAGTTTGATTTAGAAACGTTGGCGATCGTTTGCGAAAAATCACCGAAAGCAATTTTCCAGGATCTACTAGCAGCAATACAAGCGGGATTAATTCAACCTCTATCTGAATTGGACGAAGATTTGTTAGTTCAAGAGTATAAGTTTTCGCACGATCGCGTTCAGCAAGCGGCTTATGCTTTGATTGATGAATCGCAGAAACAGGTTGTTCATCTCCAAATCGGTCGCAATTTGCTCGAAAAAACTTCACCAGAGCAACGATCCGATCGGTTGTTTGAAATCATCGATCATCTCAATCAAGGACTTGAGCTAGTCACTGCTCAATCAGAACCAACTGAAATTGCCAGATTTAATTTAATGGCAGGTCAGAAAGCAAAGGCATCAACGGCTTATGAAGCAGCTTTTAAGTATTTCACTACAGGGTTTCACATCCTCAATTCAGAGAGTTGGCAGAGTGAGTATGACCTTACCTTAGCGCTGTACTCAGAAGCAGCAGAAGCGGCGTATCTCCAGGGTCACTTTGATGAGATGGAACAGTTGGTAGAAGTGGTACTTGATCGTGGCAAAACAGTGGTTGACAAAGTGCAGGCTTACGATAGCAGAATTCAAGGATATTTGTCACAGGGCAACCTGAAAGAAGTGCTAAAAACTGGATTGGAAGCGTTAAAGCTCTTGGGAATAGATTTAATAGAAAATCCAATTCAGGTAGATATTCAAAGGGAATTGGAGTCAACGGCTGCACTACTTGCTGAACGAGAAATCGAAGACTTGATCAATTTACCAGAGATGACTGCACCAGAACCACTGGCAGCTATGTCAATCCTAGCGAATATGGGGTCTGCTGTATTTATAACGTTACCAGCACTGTGGATACTGATTGTATGTAAGAGGGTAAATCTGTCAATTAACTACGGTAGTAATACCTGGTCACCACATAGTTATGTTGCTTACGGATCTGTTCTATGTGGAGTTGTTCAAGACATTGAACTCGGTTATAAATTTGGACAACTGGCTCTCAGCCTGGCAGAACGATTGCATAGCAAAAAAGGAAACTCGAAAACATTAATGTTTTCGAGTTTCCATATCCTGCACTGGAAGGTGCATCTTAGGAGATCAATAACATTTCTGGTTGATGCTTATCAAAATGCGGTGGAAACCGGAGACTTTGAATCTGCTGGTTATACTGCATATTTCGTGTGCCATAACTCATTTTTTGCTGGAGAGAAACTTACCCAACTAGAACAAAAAACAGCAACTTACAGCAAAGCGATCAACCAAATCAGACGGGAAAGCCCCTCGAATTGGCTTGCAATATTGTGGCAGACCATTCTTAATTTGCTAAATAGGTCTGAGAATCCCAGCCGCTTAGTTGGTCGGGTGTGTAATGAAGAGCAGGCGTTACCACACGCTATTGCAGTTAAAGATGGAAGTGCAATTAAAATACTCCATTTATACAAAGTTATATTATGTTATCTATTTGGAGAATATCATCAAGCAGTACAAATTGCTATTTTAGCAAGGCAACATTTTGAAGAGGTGACAGCAATAACGATTTTACCTGTATTCTGCTTCTATCATTCTCTGGCGCTTTTGAGCCTATCGCTCGATGCTTCAAACTCTGAAAAATCAGCTTGGCTAAACTCTGTTAATACTAACCAAGAAAAGATGCAGAAATGGGCAGAACATGCCCCAATAAATTATCTACATAAATTTTATCTAGTCGAGGCAGAGAAAGCGCGAGTCTTAGGCCAATTTCTTGAGGCTGAAGAGTTTTATGAACGGGCGATCGCAGGTGCTGCTGAAAATGAGTATATCCAGGAAGAAGCACTCGCGTATGAATTAGCGGCTAAACATTATCTGGCGCGAGGTCGGTCAAAAATTGCTCAAACCTATATGAAAGAGGCGCACTATTGTTACGATCGCTGGGGCGCGATCGCTAAAGTTAAAAACTTAGAAAAACGCTATCCACAGTTCTTTCCTAAATCGTCTAGAGCCGCTTCCACATCAATTCCTATTACTGCTGAAACTATCTCTAATCCCTTCCATACCGCTTTCGATTTAGCAGCAGTGATGAAAGCTTCACAGGCGATTTCTCGTGAAATTGAACTGAAGCAATTGCTGCGATTACTGATGCAAACTTTAATTGAGAATGCTGGCGCACAAACCGGATATCTGATTTTAGAAAACTCAGGAAAATGGTTAATCGAAGCGGCTTGTGAACTCAATGCCGATGAAAATGCTTGTGCGACTCAGGTGTTACAGTCTATTCCAATTGCCGAACAATTGCCAGAATCAATCATTCAATATGTGATTCGGACTCTGAAGCCTGTCACATTAAATGATGCGACTCGTGAAGGTGCTTTTATTAATGAGCCATATATTCAACAGAACCAGCCTCAATCTGTTTTCTGTTTACCGCTGCTAAATCAAGCCAAGCTGGTCGGTGTATTGTATTTAGAAAATCAGTTAGCAACTGGAGTATTTACACCAGAGCGATCGCAGGTCTTGCAGCTATTATCGACTCAAGCAGCGATCGCCATCGAAAATGCCAACCTTTACTCAGAACTGCAGGCTAAGGAAAGCAAGATCACCCAGTTCCTCGAAGCGATTCCGGTGGGAATTGCGATCGTGGATGCGACGGGTTGCCCTTACTATGCCAACCAATGCGGCAATCAACTCATAGGCAAAGAAACTGATACTTCCATAGCACCGGAGCAGCTCTCAGAGGCTTATCAGCTTTATGTAGCGGGAACGGATCAAATCTATCCAGCGGAGAGCTTGCCTATTGTGCGGGCATTAAGGGGCGAACGCATCAGGACTGAAGATATAGAAATTCGTCGAGATCATGTCACAATTCTAATTGAGGCACGGGGAACACCAGTTTTTGATCGACAGGGCAATATCGCTTATGCGATCACTACCTTTCAGGACATTACAGAGCGCAAACAAGCCGAGAAACTCCTAGCCGACTACAACTGCACTTTAGAGCAACAGGTCGATCAACGAACTGCTGCGTTACGACAAAGTGAGGCCAATTACCGTAACCTGATCCAAACTGCGAATTCAATCATCCTTCGCACGGATAGGCAAGGACGAATTCGATACATGAACGACTATGGACTGAGCTTTTTTGGCTATGAGGAAGATCAGATTCTAGGGCGTACCTTACTGGAAACAATCGTTCCAGAAACCGAAACATCTGGACGTGATCTCAAGCAGTTTGTTCACGATCTGTTTCACAATCTTGAAGCTTCCTTGCCTCAAGCTTACTTGCAAACCGAGAATGAAAACCTTTGTCGAGACGGTAGACGGGTTTGGATTGCCTGGTCAAATCAAGCCATCTTCAATGACCAGGGAGATGTCGTTGAAATCTTATCGGTGGGCAATGACACCACCCAGCGCAGACAAGCAGAAGAGGCATTACAACGCAGTGAAGCTAAGTTCCGCAATATTTTTGAAAACTCACAGGTTGGCATCTTCCGCACCCGCCTCTCGGATGGATTACTTCTCGATGCCAATCAACGCTACGCCAATCTGCTTGGCTTTGATTCATCAGAGGAGATGATTGGGCTTGAACACGCCACAGACTACTATGTAAATCCCAGTGATCGCCAACAATTCCTTGAGGTGCTGAAGCGGGATCGGGAAGTGCGAAGCTATGAAGCACAGGGGCGAAAACGAGATGGGACAGTGTTTTGGGGACTTTTCTCTGCTTATCTGAATGCAGACGATGACTACATTGAAGGGGTGATTGCAGATATTAGCGATCGCAAACAAGCAGAAGAAGCCCTACAAGCCTCAGAGACCAAGCTACGGACTCTAATTGAGGCAATTCCCGATCCATTATTTGTACTGTCTGCTGAAGGGCGATTCCTTGAAATAATGGTACTGGAACCAAATCTGCTATGGCAAACTTTTGAGGAGATGATTGGTAAAACCATGCATCAACTCGGAGAGGAACAAGCTGATGAATTTCTAAGTTATATTCAGCAGGTGCTGAGAACCCAACAAATCCTCACAGTCGAGTATGGTGCGTTTCTAAATGGACGAGAAGCCTGGTTTTCGGCTCGCATTGCCCCAATCGACCACGATCAGGTGATTTGGCTGTCGCGAGATATTACGGCGCTGAAGCAAGCAGAAGAAGCCTCAATTTTAGAGGAGCGCAACCGCATGGCACGCGAAATTCACGATACACTCGCTCAGGCGTTTACAGGCATTCTGGCTCAGGTGGGAGCAGCAAACCAGGTGCTAACGGATGATGTAGAAGCAACTGGGGCACACCTGGATCTGATCAAAGAATTGGCACGAACTGGACTGACTGAAGCGCGGCGATCAGTCGTCGCGCTCCGTCCTCAGCTTTTGGAGGAGGGCAGTTTACAGAGCGCTCTACATCGTCTCATCGCTCAAATCAGAACTGCCGCAATGGATACCACTTTATATTATGAGATTGAAGGTACGGTGTATTCTCTACCGACTGAAGTCGAGAATAACCTACTACGGATGGGGCAGGAAGCCTTAACCAATGCAATCAGACACGCCAATGCTGACGAAATTCGAGTGGAGCTAGTCTACGATCGCGATCAGGTTTGCTTGCGCGTAAGAGACAATGGACAAGGCTTTGGCGTCGGGAGTATTCCATCCTCTGAGGGATTTGGCTTACTCGGCATGAGCGAACGAGCAGAGCGCATCGGCGCACAACTCACGATTAGGAGTCAACCTGGACAGGGAACAGAGATTATTGTCACCGTCAATCGGAAGTAGCATCACGATGAGCCAAGCCACAACCATTCGAGTTCTAATTGCGGACGATCATGCTATTTTTCGGCAAGGATTAGCCACGATTATTAACCGTGATCCAGATATGAGCGTGATTGCCCAAGCCGAAAATGGGGAACAGGCGATCGCGCTATTTGAGGAACACCAACCGGACGTAACGTTAATGGATCTCCGAATGCCTAAAGTGGAAGGAGTTGCCGCTATTGGTGCAATTTGTGCTAATGCTAAATCGGCTCGAATTATTGTACTGACCACCTATGATAGTGACGAAGATATTTATCGGGGATTGCAGGCAGGCGCAAAAGGATACCTGTTGAAAGAAACTGAACCTGACGAGCTTCTCAATGCTATTCGTACCGTTCATCGGGGTCAGAAGTATATTCCGCCCGATGTAGGAGCAAAGTTGGTACAGCGCCTCAGCAATCCAGAACTGAGTGAACGAGAACTAGAAGTACTCGGCTCACTGGCGCAGGGAATGAGCAATGCCGATATTGCGGCTGCTTTGAGTATTGGTGAAGGCACTGTCAAATCTCATGTCAATCGGATTTTGAATAAGTTAGATGTTAGCGATCGTACCCAAGCTGTGATTGTTGCCGTTAAACGCGGCATTGTTAGTTTGTAGGATGTACTTTCGATCGAGTTCGGATTCTAACTTAAGTTATAGCTAGCCTTCTACTCCACGATGGAATGGTTACTCTATCAATTTGTACTGTAAAAAATTTAACTCGCTATAGACGACGGCTTGAAGGCGATCGCCTATATTGAATTTATGCAAACAGTCATCCAGGCAATGAATTGAGCAAGTTAATTGCAAAGTTCCATGCTTGATGCAGATTTAGAAAGATGAACGACGATCGTAGCCGCAGTCCCTTACTTGTAACGCCTTCAGCCCAAGATCGGATTAAAGGTGTGTTGAGTGCCAAGGTAGTGCTGGTGATGTATGGAGACTATCAATGCTCTAGAAGTGCGAACGTTTACAAGATGATTAAAGCGATCAAACGAGAGTTTAGTGCTGCTTTTGGAGAAGATTATTTATGCTTCATCTTCCGTCATTTTCCACAAACACAGATTTATCCCCATGCTCAACGGGCAGCCCAAGCCGCCGAAGCTGCCGCCGCCCAAGGAAAGTTTTGGTTAATGAGCGATACTTTATTTGACCATCAACAAAGGTTGGAGAACGGTTATCTTGTCGAGTACGCCAATGATTTAGGGCTTGACATTCCTCAATTTCTCAAAGAGTTGTCTAAACAAGTGCATGTCGATCGCATCAATGAAGATATCGAAGGCGGAATACAGAGCGGAGTAACGACTGCCCCAGCCCTGTTTATTAATGGAAGTCGGTATATCGGGCACTGGAACACGACGGAGTTGATGGCAGCCATAATTGCTGCAAGTCATTAAGTTCCCCGATCTTTGCTCCCAATTCATATCTGATTTGTCTGTAAGTGCTGTAAGTTATCTAATTTTGATGGCTAGGATTTTGCCTGTTTCACTGAACAAAGTTGCCACTTTTTGAACCATGACAACAGTTCCCATGCCAACAACTGAATTTCTGGGTATTAATTTAGTCAATCACAAATCAGTATTTCATTGAGGATAGTTCTATGACGCATTCACTAGTACAAAGTAAGAATAATCCTGGGCATGAAGGTACACCTCAGACTGGTTCTCTTCGCGACTCTTCAGTTAATCATGCCCTGATTGCGATCGCGCAAGAAGTCACTGAGTTGCTGAGACAAACTTACCTGAGACAAACCGATGAAATTAAAACAGGAGAAACAAAATGATACTGCAAGATAAAGTGGCGTTAGTCACTGATAAAACTTCAGGAATTGGTCGTACAACCGCGTTAGCGTTCGCGCAGCGTTCCGAAGGAAAGCCTAACGAAGTTATCGCCTTCGGTGCTGCTGGAGCAAAGGTAGTATTCTCAGGCAGACGCGACGCAGAAGGTGAAAAAACCGCCAAACTGATTCGCGAAACAGGCGGTGAATGCTTATACGTCCATTGAAACAAGTTCACTAACATCACAAGAATCTGACAAATCATTTTAAGAATCTGAAAGCAGTCAAGCATTGGAACTCAAGACACTTTAAATAGATAGAACCAGGAGTATTTAATCATGGTCAAAGAGCAAACTGTAGACGGACAAGCAAATTTACAAGCAACTACCAATTTGACACCAGCCCAGGAGTCTTTGCAAGCACTTTGGGAAGAGCATTTACAGTACGAGTTTGGCACTCACAGTACTGAAGATGCCCTCGCTACGATGGTTGAAGATGCTTATGTTAACCACATCCCGGTAATGACTGGGGGAGTCGGGAAACCAGCACTGCGCGAGTTTTATTCCAAATACCTCATTCCACAGATGCCGCCGGACACGGAGTTGACCCTAATCTCGCGCACGATCGGAACGGATCAACTCGTCGATGAAATGGTGTCTACGTTCACTCATACGATCCAGATGGACTGGATGCTACCTGGCGTTGCTCCCACCGGAAAACGGGTGGAAGTGCCAGTAGTAGCGATCGTCCAGTTCCATGACGGCAAACTAGCCCACGAACACATTTACTGGGATCAGGCAAGTGTATTGGTTCAAGTCGGCTTGCTCGATCCGGGTACACTTCCCGTCGTGGGCGTTGACAGTGCGCGTAAGGCGATCGATCCCAACTTACCTTCAAACACACTAATCGAGCGCGACTAAGTGTAGGAGCCAGCAAACATCAATACCCAAACCCGCCATCTCACCCAGCTACTCCCGAAGCGATCGAGCGAATTTTGGCAGTAGCACCCAAGTACGGCATCGAATTCATCGTGTGAATTAGAGCAATGCTCAAACCCGGCTCCTACAACCAGAATCGTTACTCATCCTGGTTATAGATCGAGGCGCTTCTTGTTGCTGGCTTCTACACGTATTGCTGCCCATTGAGTTTTTGACGCAAGTAACATAACCATTCACAACAAGAGGTAACTCTCATGATGCTTAAAGACAAGGTTGCTTTAGTGACGGGAGGGACATCGGGAATCGGTAGAGCTACCGCGATCGCTTATGCCCAACAACAAGCAAAGGTGGTGGTGGTGGGTCGTCGAATGGATGAAGGTGAAGAAACTGTTCGATTGATTAAGGAAGCTGGCGGAGAGGCAATTTTTGTGCAAGCAGATGTCACAAAAGAAGCCGATGTTGAAGCAATGGTTGATAAAGCGGTGAGTGTTTTTGGTCGGTTAGATATTGCCTTTAATAATGCAGGAACTATCGGCGAAAACCCCTCATTGATTGAGCAAACAGAAGCGGAATATGATCGCACGATGAATGTCAATGTCAAAGGCGTTTGGTTGTCAACGAAACATGAAATTACTCAGATGTTGAAACAGGGAAGTGGTGCGATCGTCAATATGGCATCTGCCCTTGGAGTCGTTGCATTTCCTACCTTCCCCCTCTACACCGCGAGTAAAAGCGCGGTAATCGGTTTAACAAAAGCTGCTGCGCTCCAATATGCCAAAGCGGGTATTCGCATCAATATCGTTGCACCAGCGGTAATCGAAACAGATATGTTTGAAGCAGCCGCAGGTGGGCAGGATGAAGTCAAAGCTTACATGGCAGGACTTCACCCGATCGGACGGATTGGAACACCGCTTGAAGTTACAATTGCAACCTTGTTTTTATCATCTGACATGGCATCGTTCGTAACAGGTGAAACGTTGATGGTAGATGGTGGGTATGTAGCGCAGCAGTCGATCGGCAGTGCAAAATATTGCAGTGATCGAATGCGCGATGGCTAGCTTTTGCCTGTTTTGTTGAGTAAATTGCCAATCTTTGAACCATGCTAACAATTACAACGCCAACCCTTGAAGCCAACCGCAAAGGCTTAACGCACACCCGATTACAGCAAGTACTCGGCTATATTCGTACTCACCTTGATCGAGATTTGTCACTGACTGAGCTTGCAGAAGTGCTCAATATTAGCCCGACTTACTTTGCAAGTTTGTTTAAGCAAACAATGGGAATTTCTCCCCGTCAGTACGTGATTCAGCAGCGCGTGGAACAGGCAAAGTTGATGCTATCGAAAACAGATTTGGCGATCGCAGAAATTGCCCTACAAGTAGGCTTCTCCAGTCAAAGCCATTTGACGCAGCACTTCAAGCGATTCACGGGAAAGACCCCCAAGCAGATTCGCTAGCACTATAAGAATCTGAAAATTTGGTCCTAAGAATCTGAAAAGTTGTCCTAAGAATCTGAAAGAAATCGAGGTTTGGAACTCATTACATTGAAGTTGAGTTAGGCAAGAATTTGAAGCAGAAACAGAACTAAGGTTGTATCTTCGTCCACAACGTCAACTAAGAATGGATCGTACAAAAATGAGTATTCAGCAATTAATCACGCCTGAAAAGCATGACTTAGGTGGGTTTAGTGTACAGCGCATCTTACCGAGTGAAACCCTAAAAATGGTTGGACCTTTCATCTTTTTTGATCACTTAGGCCCAGCTATTTTCCCGGCTGGAAAAGGCGTCGATGTTAGACCTCATCCACACATCAATTTAGCGACGGTTACCTATTTGTTTGAAGGAAGCCTTCTGCATAGAGATAGTCTAGGTACAGTACAAGAGATTTTTCCGGGCGAGGTGAACTGGATGACAGCGGGCAAAGGTATTGTTCATTCTGAGCGATCGCCCGAGAGCTTTAGAGAGAAAGAATCTACTCTTCACGGCATTCAGACCTGGATTGCCCTCCCCGAAATCGCTGAAGAAGTTGAACCCAGCTTTTCACATTATTCGGCGACTGATTTACCGAGGTGGATTCAAACAGGCACCAGCGCGACCTTGATCGCCGGTAGCTATCAGTCTCACCAATCACCAGTTAAAACCTACTCTGCTACTCTTTACCTATCGCTCGTTTTCACGGAGGGTAGTCAATTTCAGCTACCGCCAATAGAAGGTTTAGAAAGGGCAGTTTATAGCGTCACATCCGGCCTATTCGTAAATGGAAAGCCTTTAGAGCCATATCGTCTAGCCATTTTAGCGCCGGATGAATCAGTAAATATCAGTGCGGGGGCTGAGGCAAAAGCAATGATTATCGGCGGGGCACCAGTGGGCGATCGCACAAAGTACTGGAACTTTGTGTCGAGCCGCTCAGCGCGTATCGAGCAGGCAAAACGAGATTGGCAAGACCGCCGCTTCCCGGCGGTTCCCGGTGAAACTGAATTCATTCCGCTCCCTGATAATTCAGATCACGGTAGTAGCGCGCCCCCTCTGAGTTGATGATGGTTAAGCGTTCTTTGCTGAGCGAGAGAACAGCAGCTTAACTCGTACAGCAAGACTTTCTACTATTTCGGATTAGTCTATTTCATTCGCAAAACGCGTGGGAAATGATATGGAAGTTGGAATTGACAGTTTTGCCTCGGTTGGAACGAGTGAAAACGGCGAAACGGCGGATGCCGCGCAGTCCGTCGCCGAACTGCTGGAGAGAATAGAGCAGGCGGATCGTTCCGGCTTGGATATCTTCGGTATCGGCGAGCATCATCGGCATGAATTTTTAGATTCGGCAAACGCGGTTATTCTCGCCGCTGCCGCCGCACGCACCTAGCGCATCCGTCTAACCAGCGCGGTTACGGTGCTGAGCGCGGCTGACCCGGTGCGTGTGTTTCAACAATTCGCCACGCTCGATTTGATTTCAAAAGGTCGCGCCGAAACGGTTGTCGGGCGCGGCTCGTTCACCGAAGCCTTTCCGCTATTTGGATTTAGCCTCGGCGATTACGACGAGATTTTCGCTGAAAAGCTCGAACTCTTGCTCAAAATTCGGGACAACGAAACGGTCGATTGGTCGGGCAAATTTCGCCCCGCGCTGGAAAACCAAGCAATTTATCCGCGTCCGCTGCAAAAGCCGTTTCCCATCTGGATTGGGGTCGGCGGTACGCCGCAATCTTTCCTCCGCGCCGGAATGCTTGGACTGCCGCTCGTGGTTGCCATTATCGGCGGCGAAACGCATCGCTTTCGCTCGCTCGTAAATTTATACCGCGATGCCGGAAAGCGCGCCGGACACGCGCCCGAAGCATTGAAAGTTTCATTGCATTCAATCGGTTATCTCGCCGACACGACTGAACAAGCCGTTGAAGAATTTTTTCCGGGCTACGCCGAAACCTTCACCAAAATTGGCAGAGAGAGAGGCTGGCCGCCCGTTACGCGCGCCGCTTTTGACGCGCAGCGGGGCGCAACCGGCGCGTTACTGGTCGGCAGTCCCGAAGAAGTGGCGGAGAAAATCCGCCGTCACAGCGAATCGCTCGGCGGCATTTCGAGAGTAACTTTTCAAATGGACAACGCGCAGATGAACCACGCCCAACTGATGCGCTCCATTGAATTGATTGGAATGCAAATGTCGCCACTCTTAAACAATTAAAATATGCGGGCATGGTTCAACTTAAGTTCCGCTAGGGTAACAAGACAGAGAGACGAGCTGGAACACCGCTTGAAGTTGCAAATGCAGTCCTGTTTTTATCATCTGACATGGCATAGTTCGTAACAGGTGAAACGTTGATGATAGATGGTGGGTATGTAGCGCAGTAGTCGATCGGCAGTGCGAAACGTTGCGACCAAGTCGCGATCGACCTGCATCATCCGCTCGATGGCTCTCCGTACCGTTGGTTCCTCAAGGGCATCCCGATATTACGCAGTGTTTGATTGAGCAGTAATACATCCAAAGGAGTCCATCATGACGACAACACTTGCAGGCAAAGTTGCACTGGTAACAGGTGGTTCTCGCGGTTTAGGAGCGGCGATCGTAGGGTATGAAAAAGCTCAAAACTTTTACACTCACAATTAACGAAAGGAAAAGAAATGGCTGAAAAATTTGGTGCAAAATCGACCGCCGACGAGGTGCTTTCCGGCATTAATCTCAAGGGAAAGCGATTTCTCATTACCGGTGCATCGTCGGGCATTGGGCTTGAAACCGCCCGCTCACTGGTCGCTCACGGCGCTAGCGTCGTCGGCGCGGTCAGGGACCTCGCTAAAGCTGAGCCAGCCACTGCATCGGTTCGTGATGCCGCGTCGCAAGGAGGTGGCTGCCTGGAATTGATCAATCTCGATCTGGCATCCTTGCAAAGTGTTCGCGCCTGCGCGGATAAACTGTTGGCTGACCGTCAGCCGTTCGATTCCATTATCGCTAACGCTGGCGTTATGGCAACTCCATTCGGTCGGACGATCGATGGCTTTGAAGTCCAGTTCGGGACGAACCATCTGGGTCATTTCGCCCTGATCAATCAGATCGAGCCGTTGCTCGCCGATAATGGACGGCTGGTAGTCCTGTCGTCGCTCGCGCATCGCGGTGCCGATATCGACTTGGACGATCCGAATTTCGAGCAGCAGGTGTACGATCCAGGGGTCGCTTATAGTCGGTCGAAAACCGCCAATTCACTGTTCGCTGTGGAGTTTGACAGGCGGCATCGAGATCGCGGCATTCGGGCTGCTTCGGTGATGCCCGGAAACAGTCTGACGGATCTACCCCGCCATTTCTCGCCGGAGGACTTGCAGGGACTTTTGAAGACTGTTGACGCAGCACGCACCGAAGCGGGTCTGCCGCCGAAAGAGTTGAAAGAAATTCCGCAGGCAGCCGCGACGTCGGTCTGGGCAGCAGTCGTGGCGAATAAAGACGAGATCGGTGGACACTATCTCGAAGATTGTGCGATCGCGCCGATCAATGACACGCCCAACCCGTTTGCCGACGGGGTAAGGTCGTATGCGCTTGACGCTAACAAAGCTAAGCAGCTTTGGGCGAAAAGCGAGGAATTGATCGGCGCTGTATCCTAAAGGTTATCGCGCAAGAATTTGACAAAACACCCTAAGAATCTGAAAGAAACCGAGCCTTGAAATTCACTACGCTTAAGTTAAATCAAACGAGAATCCGACGCAGCATTCATAGGAGATTTCAATGCCTTATCGCTTCGACTTTTGTCAATAAAATTTAGATGCGTTTACCCTGGGATTTGGAATAGTCAGGAAAAACTATTCATGAGAAAGTTCATTCTTCGGTTAGTTATTATCGTTCTGGTTGTCAGTGGGCTTGTTGGCTCTGGTTGGTTGAATCGTGCAACCCCTGCTTCCACCTGTGACATCGCAACTCGCTCTACAAAAATCGAGAGTGGAACGCTTTCCTATAATCAAGCAGGGACAGGACAACCGATTTTACTGCTGCACGGATTATTTGCCGAGAAAGAGCAGTGGAATGGCATGATGTGCGAGTTGGCTAGAGCAGGCTATCAAGCGATCGCACCCGATCTACCCGGTTATGCCAAGAGTACTGGATTTACCGTGAAAGACTATGCACTAGAGAATCAGGTAGCCCTCCTGCACCAGTTTGTCGAGCAGCTAAAGATTCAATCCCTTGATGTTGCAGGTAGCTCGATGGGGGGTACGATCGCAGCCCTTTACAGCCAGCTTTATCCCAACCAAGTTCGCAGCCTCGCCTTTATCGGTTCACCGCTAGGCGTAACGAATTGGGCAACTAGCGTCAGGAAATCGATTATTGAGGGCATCAATCCCTTTATTCCGATTACCAAAGAGCAGTTCGATCTAGAAATCAGTCTGCTTTTCGTGACGCCTCCTACGATTCCGGATGAGGTCAAAACCGAGAAAGTGAATGATTATGTGAATCGTAATCGAAATTATCAGCAGACTTGGGACATTGTGAATCTTTATGATGATGTGCTTTGTCAGTTGCCTCACAGTCGGGTTCCGACCCTGGCAATTTGGGGTCAGGAAGACAAAATCTATGATATTCAGGATGTCGATCGCTCACATCGCTGTCTTTCAGGGAGTCAAATTATTCAATTACCCAAAGCAGGACATTTGCTGTTGATCGAAAACGCTCAGGAAGCAGCATCGAATTATCTTGGTTTTCTGAAAACAATCAAAAATCGATAGACGAATCAAGCATTCAGCAATTAGGCTTTGGTGTCGAGGAATTGAATCTCAGCCAGTTGTTGGCTAATGACCTGAACCTTAGGCTTACAAAAGAAAGGAGATCGCTATGAGAAACAATGGAACGACATGACTATTTAGTTAAGTTGCACATCGCCTTTGGCTGGGAGCGAGAAAACTTTTTTGGTATGCTACGAGGCTGTGATATCTGCATTTGCTACTAAACGGTAACTACCTTACCAAATCGTGCTGACTTACGAAGTTAGGTAGAACTTACCTACGCTGAATAGTATTGAAATCCCGTCACTGTTTATTCTAAATCAAGGAGAGTTGGCCCAGATGGAATCTATGAAAGCAGCCGTATTAACTGCGTTTGGTGATGCTGAGAAGTTTGAGATTCAAACTGTTCCGATACCAACACTGAAGGCGAATCAGGTGTTAGTCAGAGTTTGTGCAACCTCGATTAACCCGGTCGATTATCAAACTCGTCGTGGTGATTACAAGGAACTGCTTCAATTACCCGCCATCCTTGGAGTTGATGTTTCAGGGGTGATTGAGGCAATTGGCGAAGCTGTGACTGATTTCAAGGTGGGAGACAACGTGTATTACTCGCCGCAAATTTTTGGAGAATTCGGTAGCTACGCTCAGTATCATGTGGCTGATGCAGCGATTGTTGCATTGAAGCCTGCAAATCTATCGCACATTGAAGCAGCTTCTTTTCCGCTTGCAGGCGGAACGGCTTGGGATTGTCTAGTGACTAGGGGCAATCTACAAGTTGGTGAAACAGTTCTCATCCATGCGGGTGCGGGTGGAGTGGGTTCGATCGCAGTTCAACTCGCCAAAGCGATAGGGGCATACGTTTTTGCGACGTGTAGTTCTAGAAACCGAGATTTCGTGACAGAACTGGGCGCAGATCGGGTGATTGATTACAAAAATGAAGATTACGTAGAAGTCATTCGTCAAGAAACAAATGGACTGGGTGTGGATTTAGTTCTAGATACGATCGGCGGAGAAACAATTCAGCGTAGTCTAGAAATCATTCGTCCCTTTGGTAGGCTTGCAAGCATTGTAGACATTGCAATACCGCAATCGCTTCTTAAAGCATGGGGAAAGAATCTGACAATTCATTTTGTTTTGTCACCCCAGTACCGAGCAAAATTAGAGGCTTTGACAAAACTAATCGAGCGTCAACAGCTTCGCCCAGTGATTGATTCAGTATTGTCTTGGGATCAGGTCGTTCTGGCACACCAGCGTCTAGAGCAGGGAGGAACACGGGGCAAAATTGTACTGAAATTTACAGAAAATTAGACTAGCTTCACGGCGTTGATAATTGCTAAACGGATTGGAGTTCGATTTTTGAAGGTCAATATTGATTGAAACAGGAGAAACAGGATGATATTGCGAGGTAAAGTGGCTAGATTTTAGGAGAAATAGGAATGATACTTCAGAGTAAGGTGGCGTTATTCACCAGTTGTCATTCTCTATCTTGGCATTGTGTCTACCCAGTATTCTGATGTCTCTAGAGATTAAATCAATGGCAGTTTTGAAACAATTTGGGATTCTATTTGTGTTGGGCATTGTGGGCATTGTGATGGTTACGATTACATCGATTCCATTAGTTGAGCAACAGTTGGCGAAACTGTCTCCAGAAATACTGGCAAAAGTCCCGCCACTGTGGGTTTTAATACTCCTACAAGGACTACAGCTTACAGTTCTACTGGCAATCAGCATTCTGATCGGAATTGGCTGTGCCTATCGCGTTGGATTACGCTCACATTTGATTGACTACTGGGTACTTCATACCTCTAAGATTCCATATTCTGTCATTGAGATGAAATGGAGCTTGGGTGTGGGTGCAGCGACAATGATCATTCTCCTGTTGCTCGATCGGTTCATGAAACCTGCTCTACCTGAAGCGCTACAGGCATCCAATAACACAGAACCAAATTGGCTGAGTTCGCTTACAGCAATGCTTTATGGTGGCATCACTGAGGAAATTCTGATGCGCTGGGGCTTAATGTCGCTGCTTGTTTGGATAGCGTGGAAGGTCTTAAAACAAGGCATTACGTTGCCAAGCCAAGGAATATACCAAAGTGCGATTGTGCTAGCAGCGCTGGTATTTGGACTTTTACACCTGCCCGCAACTGCCGCGATAGTTCCACTCACTCCGCTTGTGATTATCCGAGCGATATTACTCAATGGGATCGCTGGCATTGCTTTTGGTTGGCTCTTTTGGCAATACTCACTTGAGGCTGCGATGTTATCCCACGTCAGCTTTCATGCCTTTTCCTTTGCTCTTAGCCTTTTGCTGGCAAGATTTGTCTAAGCTTTTTTCTAAAACGATTTCATGATTATTTCGAGAGAGAACAACCGGACTTAGATTTTAGGAGAAATAATACTTCAGAATAAAGTGGCGTTAGTTACCGGAGGCACAGCGGGCATTGGTAGAGCAACAGCGATCGCTTATGCCAAACAACAGGCAAAGGTGGTAGTGGGTCGTCGAATGGATGAAGGTGAAAAAACAGTTCGATTGATTCAGGAAGCTGGCGGAGAGGCTATTTTTGTGCAAGCAGATGTCACGAAAGAAGCCGATGTTAAAGCAATGGTTGATAAAGCGGTTGGCGTTTTTGGCCGGTTAGATATTGCCTTTAATAATGCAGGAATGGTCGGCAAAAATCCCTCATTGATTGAGCAAGCAGAAGCTGAATATGACCCACTATGAACGTCCCTGTCAAAGGCGTTTGGTTGTCTATGAAATATGAAATTGCTCAGATGTTGAAACAGGGAAGTGGTGCAATCGTCAATATGGCATCTGTGGTTGGAGTCGTTGCACTTCCTAACATACTCCTCTACACCGCGAGTAAACATGCGGTAGTAGGTTTAACAAAAGCTGCTGCACTCCAATATGCCAAAGCGAGTATTCGCATCAATGGCGTTGCACCAAGGGCAATCCAAACAGATATGTTTGAAGCAGTTACAGATGAGGCCAAAGCTTACTTGGCAGGGCTTCACCCGATCGGACGAATTGGAACACCGCTTGAAGTTGCAAATGCAGTTCTGTATTTATCATCTGACCTGGCATCGTTCACAACAGGTGCAACATTGCTGGTAGATGGTGGGTTTGTAGCGCAGTAGTCGAAAGGCAGTGCGAAATGTTTGATACAGCACTTCAAGCGACTCACTAAAGCAACACTGAAATCGGTTCGCTAATTCCATAGGAAACTCCATAGGAATCTGCAAGAAGTTGAGTGTTGGAACTGACTACACTCAAGTGAACTAAGACAAAGAGAACTTAGGAGTTGATGATTATGTCCAAAGTTGGAGAACAGAAAAAGATGAGGAACCAAAACAAAGAGATTTACGAGTGCGTCATTGTCGGTGGCGGTTCCGCTGGACTCAGTGCGGCACT
Organism: Microcoleus sp. Pol12B4; assembly: GCF_036701385.1. Taxonomy (NCBI): domain Bacteria; kingdom Bacillati; phylum Cyanobacteriota; class Cyanophyceae; order Oscillatoriales; family Microcoleaceae; genus Microcoleus; species Microcoleus sp. Pol12B4. Next base: position 24,456 of record NZ_JAUBQR010000058.1, read on the forward strand.
GCTTTTAGGCAGAAGTCGCCGTCGAGTGTTAGTCTGCGACAAAGGGAATCCGCGTAACGCTCCCGCACACGAGTCGCACAGTTTTTTCACCCGCGATGGCATCAGTCCACATGAACTTTTGAGCATCGGGCGCGACCAACTCAAACCTTATAAAAGCGTTGAATTTCAAGCGATCGGGGTCAAGGAAATCAACCCATCCGGCAATCACTTTGAAGTTGTGTTTGAGGATGGCACGATTAAAAAAACGCGCAAAATTTTGCTGGCTTTCGGGGTAATGGATGAATTTCCAGCTCTCGAAAACTTTGGTGATTTCTGGGGCAAAAGCGTGTTTCATTGTCCCTATTGCCATGCCTGGGAAGTGCGCGACGAGCCGCTTGCCATTGTTGGAAATGGCGAAACGGGCATCGAAATGGCGGCATTGCTGAAAAATTGGAGTGCTGATTTAGTCCTCTGCACCAACGGCAAAGCCGATCTAACCGCTGATCAAAGGACACTCTTGGAAAACCACAAAATCCTTGTTCGCGAAGAGAAAATTATCCGACTCGAAGGCGATAACGGACAATTAGAAAACATCGTTTTTGAGACAAACGAGAAAATTGCGCGTCGCGGAATACTGATCCGACCAAAGCAAACACTCCGTTCAAACCTAGCTGAAAAGTTAGGCTGTGAGTTGAATGAATTTAATTTAATCAAGACGACCAATGTTTTTAACGAAACTAGCGTCAAAGGCGTTTATGCGGCAGGTGACATCACTTCACCCATGCAAGTGATCGTCGCTGCTGTTTTTCAGGGTAGCGTTGCTGCTAGCGGCTTAAATCACTCTCTGATTATGGAAGATTTCGTCTAAATCAAGGTAATTCAATCTTCATCAGAACAAGCATCGTGGCTGGTCTAGTTTCATAGACCAAGAGAGTAGGGAAATTCATGCGTGTTAATTACATATCAAGTCTACAGAGCGATCTAATGATGCAATCTTTGTGGTTTTTTGGTTCTTACCTTACCATCCTTGCTGCTCGACGCCGGACATTTCGCGCTGGAGACTCATGCAGAAGAGGTAGCAACGTTGATCCGCGCGTTCCTTGACAGAACGCTCGGTTCCACGCTGCGTCTTGAAGGTGATTGCACAAGAATCTGACAAAACATCTTAAGAATCTGAAAGAAACCGAGCATTAGGAGTCATTACACTCAGACTATGAAAACAGCAGATAGGAAGCAAAAACACATTCTTTGCGATAAGGGACATTCCATGAAACTCTATCATATGCCCGGTGCCTGTTCGCTGGCTGATCTCATCGTTCTTGAATGGATTGGATGCCGCACGAAATCGTCAGGATGAGTCTTGAAAGCATCAATTCACCAAACTATAGCTGTAGCCAATTAGATTAGGACACAGACTATAAGTCAAGATAGTCGCCGTAAAACAACCATCATTAATCACGTAACTAAAAAGGAGTTTGATCGTGCAGAACATCACACTTGACACTATCACTGAAGCCGTCATTAATCATGGCGATCGCGGCAAATCTCACCCGCGACTCTATGAAATTTACACGAGCTTGGTTAAACATTTGCATGACTTTGTGCGTGAGGTGAATCTGACTGAATCAGAATTGCAGCAGGGACGTAATTTTCTCAACCAGGCAAGTCATCACACTCAGGAGATTCCCACTGGAGAGATCCATGTGTTGACGGATCTACTGGGAATTTCAGAGTTGGTAGAATTGTTGAACGATGCTCATCGCGGTACAGAAAGCAATTTAGAAGGACCCTTGTATGTGCCGAATGCACCAGAACGGCAGATAGGCGATCGCTTGGGTATTGATACAGAAGGAGATTCGCTTTTCCTGTCAGGCAGGGTTTTAGATTTGAACGGTCAACCGATCGCCAATGCTGTGATTGATGTTTGGCAACCCAACTCCAAAGGATTATATGATATCCAAGATCCATCTCAGCCGCTGGGGAATTTTCGCGGACGTTTCAAAACGAACAAGAGTGGAAAGTATATGTTTGAAACCGTCGTGCCACTAGGTTACAAAGTGCCAAGCAGTGGTCCATCTGGCGAATTGCTGCGACTCTTGGGACGGCATCCTTGGCGGGCGGCTCACATCCATTTCAAACTCAGTGCTCCAGAGTACACTCCACTGACAACACAAATTTTTATTGCTGGCGATCCTTACCTGGATTCAGATACAACCTTTGCAGTGCGATCGGCGATCGTTCAATTGCAAAAGCACGAAGCACTAGACGAACTCAAGGCACACAATCAAAGTAAGCCGTTTTACACGACTGAGTTTGATTTTGTGTTAAAACCCGCTACTCTCTAGCGGAGAATCATCAAGCAATGGTTGCACATTATGTCTACACCATCAATCCAGAACAATCTGCTAATTGGCATTTGGAAGTTAATTTCTGCAACTGCCATTTACGCTGATGGAACGGTGACTCCAGACGTGTATGGAACTCATCCGGTTGGCTACATCACTTACACATCAGATGGTCACATGATGGTGATGTTTTCTAGGAGCGATCGCTCACCGCTGAGTCAGGAGGTCAGATCACCGCTGACTCCCCAGATGCAATCTTTACCCGTGGAAGAGCTTGCTCAAGCATTTACAACATTCAATGCTTACGCTGGAACTTATACCTTGAGTGAGAACACAGTAACTCACCAGATCAAAATTGCATCAATTCCTAATCGCGTTGGTACAACGTTAGTTCGCACCTTTACTCTTAATGAGAGCCGACTAACGCTCGTGACGCCGCCAGTCTTGAGTGATGGTGTTGAAGCGGTTTTTGAGCTGCTGTGGGAACGCATTATAGCAAGGTGAGTTCGTTGTCGATAACGAAGTAGAGGCAAGTACGATCGATCGCTTTTCACTCACTGAAAACGTCGCTATCCTCGGTTATCTCGACGGACGAAACTGGCTCACTGGCGAACGATCGATTGCCGCTCTTTACCTGTTCGTCATTCTGCGTTGGGCTATCAACACTCAGGTCGGACTACAAGGCTTGGAGAACCTGTCACGATTTGTAGACCGCATGAATCTCGATGCTGGTGTGCGTGCCGCGCTAGCTACCGAAGCAGAATTAAAGCCATCTTAGAGGTGGCAAATGCAGCGTGCAGCGATCGCGCTCAGGCAACAATGAAGGATTCTTGTCGTTCTGAAGCGATGATACGCAATGGATTTTTGCCCCATCTTGAAGTCTGCTTAACACAGCATTGTTAAGACGGTGCTCGATCGCTGCATCACAATTGTGATGCAACAGACAAAAACACATCATCAATTTACAACGGAGAAACCTCTCATGCCTTACATTACCGTTGGTCAAGAAAACTCTGCAACTATCGATCTCTACTACGAAGATCTTGGGACAGGACAACCGATTGTTCTGATTCATGGATTTCCATTGAACGGACATTCCTGGGAGAAGCAGGTTTTAGTTTTACTGAATGCAGGATATCGAGTAATTACCTACGATCGCCGAGGATTCGGTGCTTCCAGCCAACCCTCGTTTGGTTATGACTACGATACCTTCGCCGCCGATTTGAACACACTGATGACCAAGTTTGACTTGCAAAATACCGTGCTGGTCGGTTTCTCAATGGGAACAGGTGAAGTCACACGTTATCTTGGCAAATACGGCTCAGAGCGGGTGCAGAAAGCGGTGCTAATGGCTCCCGTTCCACCGTTTCTGTTAAAGACAGACGACAATCCACAGGGTGTCGATCAAAGTGTCTTCGATGGCATTATGAAAGCGATTGTTGACGATCGTCCAGCTTATTTCTCTGCCTTTTTCAAAGAGTTCTTCAATGTTGATGTATTGCTTGGCGATCGCATCAGCAATGAAGCGATTCAAGCCAGTTGGAATGTAGCAGCAGGGGCTTCTGCTAAAGGGACTTTGAATTGTGTACCTTCCTGGCTCACCGATTTCCGCGATGATCTGCCCCGCATTGATGTGCCGACTCTGATTATTCATGGAGATAGCGATCGCATTCTGCCACTGGAGTCCACCGCAGCAAGACTTCCAAAACTGACTAAAAACAGTCAACTGGTTGTCATTCCTGGTGGACCACACGCGATCAACTGGACTCACGCTGATCAGGTCAATCCCGTGTTGCTGGACTTTCTTCAGCAGAAATAATCAGTGACCCTTTCTCCTCCGAAATTCACAGATCCTGAACTTGATCCGATTGTGTAATTGCAAGCCTAAACTTATGCTGATCCAAAAACTAAACGACTGTGAAGAAATTATCGCTGGAGATGGAACTGTTCTGCGCGAACTGCTTCATCCTGACAAACAAGATATCAACTTGCGTTACAGTTTGGCACATGCGATCTTGCCTGTTGGCGAAACTTCGATTCCCCATTCTCTAAAGACTTCTGAGGTTTATTACATCATTAGCGGTGTTGGCGAAATGTCGATCGACAGTGAAGTTCGTCGCATTGAACCAGGTGATACGGTTTACATTCCTCCAAATGCAATCCAGTTCCTTCACAACTACGGCGACGAACCCATTGTTTTCGTTTGTCTAGTTGATCCAGCTTGGCGCAAAGAAGACGAAACGGTTTATGCACCAGTCTGATTCATGTAAATCTCACTGCTAGGGATGATTGATCACGATCTTAGGAAACCCAGCCATCGTTTTCAGTCAATGTTCATTGAAACTCTCTAGGAGCCATCATGAGTACTGCTGTAGTGAATGGCACGTCCCATGTTGTGATGGTTGCCCATGCAGACGCTGTTGCCAAGCTCATCGATTGTGCTGCAACCGCGCTATAGACGAGGCATAAACGCATCCGGCTACATCACTGGACAATCCTTAGTGATCGATGGCGGATACACAGCGAACTGACCCATTTCAAGAGAGAACAGACGAGCTTGATTTTCAGATCACATTTACAAGGAAGGATTCTATGTCAACTTTTGTCTTAGTTCATGGCTCCTGGCATGATGGTTCTGCTTGGCAGGCAGTCATTGATCAACTAGAAGCAAAGGGACATCATGCTTTTGCGCCCACGATCGCTGGGCATGGCAAAGGCGTGAACAAAAACGTCAACCATGCTCAATGCACGCAATCGATCGTCGATTACATTGTGAGTAAAGACTTAAACGATATCGTTCTAGTCGGACATAGTTTCGGTGGGACAATTATTGCCAAAGTTGCTGAAGCAATCAGCGATCGCATTCGACGACTCATCTTCTTCAATGCCTTTGTCCTCAATGATGGTGAAAGCATCAACGATAACACCCCACCGCACTCTCAAGCGTTATCCGATCAGCTAGCGAGACAATCGGGCGATCATACGGTGATGCTACCTTTTGAGATTTGGCGAGAAGCGTTTATCAACGACACAGACCTCGAACTGGCTCGATCGAGTTACGCACAATTATCGCCTGAACCGTATCAACCGTGGCTTGACAAGTTAGACCTAAAGCAGTTTTACTCGCTGCCCATCCCCAAAAGCTACCTCTACTGTACCGAAGACAACGTCCTTCCTCAAGGCGATTGGGGTTGGCATCCCAGAATGTCTAGCCGCTTGGGGCTATTTCGGTTCGTGCAAATGTCCGGTAGTCATGAGGTGATGTTTTCCAACCCGGTCGGCTTGGCAGAAAAGATGATTGCGGCAGGGCGCGACTAGCTGATGGTTGAGATGAACAACAGACAATCGCTTACAGCAGATTGCAGGTAAATAGAGTACAGTTAAGATAAGTATATCAATAGCAGTAATGAAACCATTACCGATCGAGCTTCGAGAAAAAGTAGTCAAAGCTTATGAACAGGGTAACACATCAATTAGAAAAATAGCAGCCAGATTTGATGTCAGTAAATCTTTTGTTGAACGGCTACTAAAACGCAAGCAAACTACAGGAGATATCCAACCCCTCCGTCAGGGTGGAAGTCAGAAAAGTGAGTTAAATGGATACTCAGATGAACTGGTTGCTCTGGTAGAAAAATATCCGGATAGCACCTTGTCACAATATTGTGAATACTGGGGTAGTATGTACGGGCAATGGATAAGTCCTAGTACCATGTGCCGAGAATTAAAAAGGCTGGGACTAACTCAAAAAAAAAGACGCTACTCAGTAGTCAAGCGGCGACAGACCGGGTGCAAAAATTAAGAGGAGAATACTGGGAAAAAGTGAAGAATATAGCTTCCGAGAACCTGGTTTTCTGGATGAAATGGGGGTTTTACTCGGTTTAACTAGAAATTATGCTCGCTCACCTAACGGTACAAGAGTATCTCATTTAAAACCATTTTATCGGGGTGCAGAAATCCCAGCAATTGGAGCTATTAGTATTAAAAAAGTGCTGGCATTAATGACGATGGATGACTCAATGGATGGCAAGGCATTTGAGGTATTTACCCTTAAAGTTTTTAGTACCGGAACTTTGGGTGGGAGCGGTAGTAGTAATGGATAATCTACCAGCACATAAAATGGCTTCTATTGCACCCATGATTCAAGCAGTTGGCGCAAGTATTATTAACTTATCACCGTATTCTCCCGATTTTAATCCCATTGAATTATGGTGGTCGCAACTTAAGTCTTTTCTGCGTAAGTTTTCTCCAACTACCCCAAAAATGATTGATACATTAATTGCCGTCGCCCTCGATTTAATAAATCCTCAACATCTAAAAAACTGGTTTACTAAATGCTGTTACTGTCATCTATAAACTTGCAATTTGCTGTATAAAAAATGTGGTATTTACGTATTAAGTAAGTCGGTGGGGAAATTTATAACTATGTAACAAAAAATTCCTGGGGGCGCTCGGAGCTAAATTTAAGGCGTT